>DATGFS010000074.1 GCA_035308905.1 bacterium
GACGCGTACGCGACACAGAACATCGCCGACAAGAAGATCCCCGTGTTGTCGTGCGAGGGACCATGCATCCGGGGAGAAATTGCCAGGCTTGCTGCCCACTTGGTCACGCAGGAATTGCCGTCGTACGCGCGGGCTTGTCACGGCGAGACCTTCTTCGTGCCTCACTCTGGCACAGCGCGCTGGGTAAGAGAGGCGGACAAGGTTCTGATGATCGACGGGTGTTTCCTGAAGTGCCACGGGCGAGTGCTGAGGGGCCTAGTGGGAGACCAAAGAATCATCCATATCGATGCTCTGCCGCTGTATAACAAGTATACTGACATCTTTCTGACGGACGATGTTCCGGATGAGGAACGCAGAGCGGTCGCACGACAGGTAGCCGACAAGATTGTCGCGACGCTGAAGAACGAAACACGCAGCGTCTGAGAGCATGGGAGGGCGGGTGTTACTGGCCTGTCCTCCCGTGCGTCCTTCGCGTAATCTTACCCATATGCTCATGCGTCTCGAACCCTGCCGGTGCTGCTGAGGCAAGTCTCCCTACTCGCCTAGGCGATCCCGACCGGCTCGACGGTTAGCGCCCAGAGGGCCTACACGAACGCGTCGAGCCGGTCCGACGACTCGCCTTGGCCCGGTACCCAGGAGCACTACTGCTGCGCCAAGTCCTGGAAGAGGCCCATGCGGTGGACGCGGCCCTGCTCGTCGAGGGCCGCAAGCGATCCTCAGATCGTGGAACCGGTCGAGCGACACGCCGAAGCCTCGCGGGCGCCGCGGTTGGCGAACTGGCGGTTCTCGCGGCGGCTAGGTGTCTCCACACGAGTCGCTCACACGAAGCTGTCGTCCCGACATCGTGCGGGCTCAGCCGGCTCGCAGCGACGTCGGACCCGATTGCCGCCGCGACAAGCAGGGCCGTGCCCACGCACTCGGAGAGCGTTCGCCGCGAGAGCGTGGCCGCGGATCCCGCGGGCTCCGGACGTGCTCCAGCAATAGTCATTGCTCCTCTGTGTTTTGACACCATTCATGACTTGTCCACTCAGCTATTCTCCGCGTGGTGTATCCCTCGGGTCGAACGTGCGCCGGACGAGTGATTCAGACCTGTGCCCGATAGGCGGCCCGCAATGCCATTGCTACGGTGAAGCAAGATGTTACGAGCGGGGGTGCAGCATGGCTGAGTCCGGTGCGGAACCACGCCGTGCATTCTTGGAAAAAGTGGCGTCCGGCGTGTTCGCTAGCATGGCGATGTCGGGTGCTACGGTCCAAACCCGACCTGCCGACGCCGCCACCCAGCCGGCGGTCGCGCCGTCGCCCCCGTTCCGGATCGCGGAGGCGCCCGACGAAGACGTCTTGATCCGGATGCAACGCGATCTCCAGCGGGCACTCGCCAAGCCGATGCGCGAGCGCAAGTGGGGTATGGTCATCGACACGCGCAAGTGCGTCGGTTGTTCCTCCTGCACGGTCGCCTGCGTGATGGAGAACAAGCTCCCGCCCGGCGTGGTGTATCGCCCGGTCATCGACACGGAAGTTGGCGACTACCCGAACGTCACCCGCAAGTTCCTCGCCCGTCCCTGCATGCAATGTGACAGTCCGCCCTGCGTGTCGGTGTGCCCGGTCGGCGCCACGTGGAAGCGGGAAGACGGGATCGTGGAGATTGACTACAACGCGTGCATCGGCTGCCGGTACTGCATCACGGCTTGCCCGTACCAGGCACGGACATTCGACTTCGGAGAGAATTGGACCGATCCCGCGGCGACAGGTAAGGACGGCGCGCTGGCCCTGGAGACGGGGCGCCGGTACCAGACTGAGCCGAGCTTCGAATACGGCAATGAGTGGACGCGGGCGGAGGGGGTCATTCCGCGGAGCCCCGTCGGCAACGCGCGCAAGTGCACGTTCTGCGCCCACCGCTTGCAGGCGGAGATGCTTCCGGCGTGCGTGAGCACGTGCATCGGCCGGGCGACGTTCTTCGGCGATTTGAACGATCCCCGCTCGCTCGTCTCGGAATTGATCGCCCGGAACAACGCCGTGCGACTCAAAGAAGAGTTGGGCACCGAACCCAAGGTCTATTACCTTGTCTAGGAGGAGCCGGTGATGACGAAGCCCGTCAAGGTGGTGCTCTGGATCCTTTGGGTGGTGCTGGCCGCCTTCGGCGCCGTCGGCATCGCGGACCGCCTCCTCTTCGGTCATCGGCTCAGCGCCTACACGAGCTACGTGCCCTGGGGGTTGTGGGTCGCGGCCTACATTTACTTCATCGGGCTCTCGGCCGGGGCGTTTCTGCTCTCGAGCCTGATCTACGTCTTCGGCGTGCGCCGGCTTGAACGCATCGGCCGCCTCTCGCTCTACGTCGCGGTTGTCACCCTCCTGATGGCGCTCCTCACGATCTGGTTCGACATCGGACATATGGAGCGGTTCTGGGAGGTGTTCAGCCGCCCGCAGTTCCACTCGATGATGGCGTGGATGATCTGGCTCTATACTGCGTACTTTGTGCTGCTGCTGGGCGAGCTGTACTACGCCATGCGGCGTGACTGGACGTCGCTCTCGCCGGCGCAGGTGGATCACGATAACCGGCTGTTGCGGATGCTAGGCACGATCGGCGTGCCGCTCGCCATCGCTTTCCACGGCGGGGTGGGATCCCTCTTTGGCACCGTGGTAGCGCGCGATCTCTGGCACAGCCCGATCTACCCGCTGCTGTTCCTCACCGGCGCGCTCATTTCCGGCGGAGGCCTCATCACGTTCGTGGTAGCGTACTTGTGGCCGAGCCGGGACGAGGCGTGGCGGGACCTTACGCAGTCGCTCGGCAAGATCGTGCTGGGTCTCTTGGCGATCGGCGTGCTGCTGGAGTGGGCCGAGTACTCGATCCCGATGTGGTATGGGGTCGGCCAAGAGTACACACGACTCGTATATGTGCTGTTCGGCCCATACTGGTACGTCTACTGGGGCGTTCACGTGCTGTTGGGCGTGGCGATTCCGGTGGTCGTGCTCTGGCGGAGTCGCAACCCCTATGCCATCGGCCTGGCCGGTGGCCTCATCGCCTCCACCTACTTCGCGGAGCGGCTCAATCTGGTGATCCCCGGCCTGGTGTTTCCGGAGCTTCGGGGGCTCGAGTCCGCGTATCTGAGCCATCGCTTGAGTTACGCGTACTTCCCGAGCTTGTTCGAGTGGCAGGTGGCCGCGGGGGTTGCGGCGATCGGCGTCGCGCTTTTCTATCTCGGCTACCGCTACCTACCGCTCGTCGGTGCGCACACGCGCCTGAGGGGGGTGGCATGATGGACATTTCCCGCCGCGATCTATTCAAAGCCGGGGCTCTCGCCGGCACCGGCGTCCTCCTCGGCAGCGCCGGACCGCGCCTCATCAGCCTAGCCGCCACGAAGGCGACGCAAGACCCGACCGCCACGGCCTATGCGCTCGCGCGACCGGAGAACATTCTCTACGGGGCGTGCCTGCAATGCAACACACAGTGCACGCTGAAGGTGAAGATGCAGGACGGCCTGCTCGTCAAAATCGATGGAAGCGCCTACAGCCCCATGACCCTTCAGCCGCACCTCGCCTACGGGACCCCACTCGATGCGGCCGCGAAAGGTCGATGGGTCGATCTGTTCCAAGGGGCAGGCCGGGGTGCAGACGCTGTACGATCCTTACCGCATCCGCAAAGTCTTGAAGCGGGCCGGGCCCCGCGGCTCGGGCACATGGAAAGCCATCCCGTTTGAGCAGGCGATCGCCGAGATCACGGCCGGCGGCAAACTGTTCGCGGAGACCGGCGAACAGCGCGACGTGCCGGGTTTCAAGGACGTGTTCGTCCTCCGGGACGGTGCCCTGTCCAAGGCGATGTCAGATGACGTCACGGCCATCCGCGCGGGGAAGATGACCGTGGACGCGTTCAAGACTAAGTACCGCGAGCATCTGGATGTGCTGATCGATCCGGAGCACCCCGACTTCGGCCCCAAGAACAACCAGTTTGTGTTCCTCGGCGGCCGGATCAGTCCGGACCGGGAGCTCTTCGCGCAGCGGTTCACGTACGGAGGGCTCGGATCGGCCAACTGGTACGCCCACACCACAATCTGCGAGCAGGCCCACCACGTGGCGTTCCAGTATGCGACCGCCCAGTGGAAGGAGGACAAGGGCAAGTTCAGCTGGGCCAAGGGTACCAACCACATGAAACCCGACTATACGCAGGCCGAGTTCGTGATCTTTTGGGGCACCGGGTTCGCGGAAGCCAACTTCGGCCCGCCGCCTCTGAGTCCCCAGGTCACGCAGGCCGTCGTGGACGGTAAACTGAAGATCGCCGTGATCGACACGCGACTGTCAAAGAGCGCCGCCCACGGCTGGTGGATTCCGGTCAAGGCCGGCGGAGATTTCGCGCTCGCGATGGGCATGATGCGCTGGATCCTCGAGCAGGGCCGTTACGACGCGAAGTTCCTCCGCAACGCCAACAAGGCGGCCGCTGTGGCGGGCGGCGAGAAATCTTGGACCAACGCCACGTGGCTCGTGAACGCCAAGAACGGTAAACTCGTCAAGGCCGCCGATCTCAAGCTGGGCGACGCGAACCAGTTCGTGGCGCTTGTGGACGGTACCCCGACGGCCGTGAATCCGGACGATGACAAATCGCCGGTGATCGGCGATCTCGATGTCGCGACTATCCTCGAGACCGTGGAGGTCAAATCGGGATTCCGTCTGCTGAAGGAAGCCGCGTTGGCGCACCCGCTCGAGTTCTACGCCGAGGAGAGCGGGCTCGACTTGGAGACCGTCGAGCGGCTCGCGCGCGAGTTCACTGCCCACGGCAAGAAGGCCGCGATCGACTTCTATCGCGGCCCCATCAAGGTCACGTATGGCTACTACGCGGCGCAGGCCATCATCGCCCTCAACTACCTCATTGGCAACGTCGACTGGAAGGGCGGATTGGTCCCCGGGGGCGGGGCCTGGAACGCGATCGGCGACAAGCCGGGGCAGCCCTACGACATGAAGAAGCTGCACGCCAAGGCCCTCACCGCGTTCGGGGTGAAGCTGACCCGCGAGGGCAGCGGGCCGTACGAGACCTCGACGCTGTTCAAGCAGGACGGCTATCCGGCCAAGCGTCCGTGGTTCCCGTTTACCTCGGACGTCTACCAGGAGGTCATCCCCGCCGCCTACGCCGGCTATCCGTATCCCGTCAAGATCCTGTGGCTCCACTACGGCACCCCGGCCATGGCCACGCCGGCGGGGCACCTGCAGATCAAGATGCTGCAGGATACAGACAAGATTCCGCTCTTCATCGCCACTGACATCGTGATCGGCGAGACGAGCATGTACGCCGACTACATTTTCCCGGACATCACGTATTTGGAGCGCTGGGGCAATCCCCTCGGGACCAGCCCCGCGACCATCACGAAGACGACGAAGATCCGTCAGCCGGTGGCCGCGCCCGTGCCCGAGATCGTGTCCGTCGACGGCGAATCGCTGCCGATCAGCATGGACGCCATCATGATCGCTGTGGCCAAGGGCGTCGGCGCACCGGGCTACGGCCCGAACGGTTTCGGGCCGGGCCTCGATTTCAACCGGCCGGAGGACTTCTACCTCAAGATGGTGGCCAATGTGGCCTGGGGCGACAAGGATGGCGACGCGGTCGCGGAAGCAAGCGACGCCGAGCTCGCGCTGTTCCGGAAGGCCCGACGCCACCTGCCTCCGGCGGTCTTTGATGAGGCGAAATGGACGCGCGCCGCGGGGCAGAAGTTCTGGCGGCGGGTGGTCTACGTGCTGAACCGCGGTGGCCGGTTTGAGGCGGCAGCCAAAGCGTACAGCGGCGCGTACGCGGGCCATGCTTGGGGCAAGCTCCTCGCCCTCTACGTGGAGCCGGTCGGTTCTGCCAAACACTCGATTACGAGCGAGCGCCTCTCGGGCGTCCCTCAGTTCGAGCGAATGAAGCACCTCGACGGCAAACTGGTGGAGGCCCCGCCGGAGTACGACCTCGCGCTGACCACGTACAAGGAGATTTTCGGCACCCAGTCGCGGACGGTCGGCAACTACGCCGGCCAACAGGCACTGCTGCCGGAGAACTTTATTTACCTCAACAAGCTGGACGCCACCCGCCTCGGATTGCGGGACGGGGATATCGCGCGGGTCGTCTCCCCCACGTTCAATGGCGAGTTCGACGTGACTCCGGGCATGACGTCCCGCGTCGAGGGCAAAGTCAAGGCCATCAGCGGACTTCGTCCGGGTACCATCGCCGTGTCTTTCCACTTCGGGCACTGGGCGTACGGTGCGAACGACGTGACGATCGACGGAGTGCGGATCCCCGGGGACAAGACCCGCCGGACCGGTCTGTCGACAAACCCCGCGGTCCTGGTCGACGGTTATCTGAAAGACGTCTGCCTCACCGACCCTATCGCAGGCGACTCTGTGTTCAATGGGACCAGCGTCAAGCTCGTGAAGATCGCAAGCGGACATGCGACAGGCATGCCGCGGGCCGGCTATTTGAACGAAGGACCGCGCATGAGCCTGGCTCAGCCCAAGGATGCCGATGATGCGCAGTGGGTGGCACAGGAGGCTCTCAAGGTCGCCCAAGGGCGGAGTCGCTCTGGCGACTTGCAAGCTCACGTCGCCCGGCGAGTTCGCCGGGCTCAGTAACGGTTGAGCCGCGCAGCAGGATAGGGGAGGGCGATGGCGTTGGCTCGCCCTCCCGGCGTGTTCCAGGGTAGTCGTTGCCTGCGGTGAAAAAGACGCCCGGCCAGGACTACGCCGCGGTGAGAGCTTTCACGTCGGGAGGTGACACGATGGAGGTGAAGGTGCCTGAGCACTATAAGCGGTTTCAGCGCCAGCACCCGGAGATCTGGCAGGCCTACGATCGACTTGGAACCGCCGTTCACGGTGCCGGACCACTGGACGCGAAGACCCGCGAACTCGTGAAACTCGCGCTGACCATCGGCAGTCGGCACGAAGGCGGCGTCCACGCCCACACGCGACTCGCCCTGCAGCATGGCGCCTCACCGGATGAAATCCGCCACGCAGTGTTCCTTGCGCTGACGACGCTGGGGTTCCCCGCGATGATGGCCGCCAGCAGCTGGGTCGAGGATATCCTCTCCGACGCTGGAAAAGCCCACGCCTAGAGGTCGGGGGAGAGGTCTCCTTCGAGGTCGATCCGGGCACGGATAGGCGGCCCAAGGCCGTACGGGTGCGGCGTCAGTCTAAAGGCGAATGGGCGCCAGGTCAGCCCCAAGTGAATGCGGCGCCGCGCCAGGCGACAACGCGCGAGGATACGGGCATCCCCGCGGCAGTCGAGGATGCGGGCGACGAAGAAGAGGAGATGCCGCAGCCAGCGTCTTCTGAAGTACTTCCTCGGCGGTCCGCTACCCAAAGGACGACCACCAAGCGCGTCCGTCTTGGTGCGGTACCCGGCAGACGCCCGGCAATTTCATGGTAAGGAGACTGAGCATCCTGTCCTCGCAGCCGCGGCGATGGACGTCAAAGGGCGCCGCTCTCGGCCTACGGTCTAACTCCTGCGGAACGCGTCCGCCGGTTTGAGCGACGCGGCGCGCCGCGCCGCGAGCCATCCGGCGAGCGTGCCTCCGCCAACCGCGATCAGCAGCGCGAGCCCCACGGAGGCGGCGCCCACGGTAATCGGGAGCGTGACCGGATTCGTGACCGGCGTTGCCGCGGCAAGCCCCACGAGACCCTGCGTGGGCGCAGTCGCCGGCGGGAGCAGGGGTAGCCGTCCGAGGATCCATGCCCCGGCCACGCCCGCGGCGACGCCGACGACACCGCCGGATGCGGCCATCACGGCCGCTTCGAGGAGGAATGCCCTCGCGACGTCTCGCGTCCGCCAGCCGAGTGCCTTCATGAGACCGATCTCCGGTGTACGCTCCGTGACGGACCCGCTCAGGGACAGCCACGTCAGCACCAGCCCGCCCAGGACGCCGACCACCGCGGCGACGGCCGCGAATCGGGCCGAGATCCGGCCGATGCCGCCCATCACCTGGAGGAGACTGTCCTCCGTGACGGCGCTCACTCGGCCCAGCTGCTGCTTGAGATGCTCGACGACGGCGTCCGCGCGTCCGGCATCGACAAGGCGCACGTAGACCTGGTTGACGTCCCCCGGCGCCACACCGGCCAGACTCTGCGCATCGGTGAGCGGCACGTAGAGATTGGCGGTCGCGGCCTGACTGCTCTCCCGCTGCTCGGCCACGCCGACGACCGCGAACCGCCGGCCTCCGATGGTGACCGCATCCCCCGGCTTGAGTTCGAAGAACGCCGCGTAGTGGCGGTCCGCCACCGCGACGCCGCGCTCTCCGGGTGCAAGCGCCCGTCCGGCGACGAGACCGCTCCGCAGCGCCCGCGCCGGCCCGACGCCGGTCTGGCTGAGATCGAGGCCTAGGACCGTCGTGTAGCTCGTCGGACCAAAGTCCCACAGTTGGAGCGCGGCGGAGATGGAAGCGACGCCATCGGCGCGGGCGATCGCGCCCACGTCGGCCGCCGAAAAGAAGGCCGTCCCGAACGGGGCGCGGATACCCCGCGTTCGCTGCGACTGCGCCGACGTTTCGGCCGCGCCGGCCGTGCGGGTCAGCACGATGTCCGCGGCCACGCCCGCCAAGGGCCGCCGCGCGGCCTCCCGGAACCCGCTCCCCAAGGACGAGATGGCGACGAACAGTGCCGCGCCGAGCGCCACGCCGATGATCACGCCCAGCGCGCGCCCCGCGCGCCCGCGAAACTGCGAGAGGACGTAGGTCGTCACCGCCGCCCGCCGGTTGCCTGCGCCAGCGCCGCATCCAGCGCATCGATCGTCCACGCACCCTCCGCCACCATGCCCGTGCCCTCGCCCTGGGGGAAGCTGTAGAAACGGACGCGGTGTCCGTTCAGTGTCACGTCCATGGATCCGTTGATGAAGATGGCGAGCGGCGTGTGCCCTGTGAGACGTTTGGCTTTGGCAAACGTGTCCCCGGCCGGTGTGTCCAGATCATAGCGGCTGACCTTCAGGCGGTCGCCGTACTTGGCGAGGACGCGATTCACGTGATCGAGAACGTCAAGGACAGGCCCGTGGTTGAGGTAGGCGATGTCCACCGTCACCACGCCCGGCCCGCCGCTCGGAGACTGGCCGGGGCCCCCAGGTATCGCACGGGCGCCTCCACTACACCCGGCGAGGACGACCATGCCTACCAACAGCGCGAGCGGCGCGAGCGCGGCGCGAAATGCCGGCCGGGTCTTCATGACACAACCCCCGCCTCGGCCGCCTCGACGATCCGTCCGTCGGCCATCCGGACCACCCGCCCGGCGGACTTGGCCACCTTGTCATCGTGTGTCACGATCACCAGCGCGATTCCGCTGTCGGCCTGGAGGCGGCGAAAGAGCGCGAGAATCTCCTCACCGGTCTGGCTGTCCAGGTTGCCGGTAGGCTCATCGGCCAGGACCAGGTCCGGCCCGTGCACGAGCGCGCGGGCGATCCCCACCCGCTGCTGCTCCCCGCCGCTGAGCTCCGCGGGCCGGTGGGTTGCCCGATCCACCAAGCCGACCTGCTCGAGGCGGTCCATCGCCAGACGCCGTCGCTCCGCGACAGGCATCCGATCGGGATAGAGGGGGAAGGCTACGTTCTCGAGGGCGGAGAGCGTCGGAATCAGGTGAAAGGCCTGGAACACCAGCCCGACGTGGCTGCGCCGCCATAGCGCGAGGGCATCTTCGTCCATCGTCGTGATGTCCTGGCCCCGGTAGAAGATGCGCCCCTCGTCGACGGCTTCGAGACCCGCCAGGACGTTGAGCAGCGTACTCTTGCCGGATCCGGACCGGCCGACAATCGCGAGGCTCTCGCCGTCGTCGACCCGAAGGTCGACCCCCTGCACGGCACCCACTCGGCCGAACGACTTCCGCACGCTTTCGGCACGGAGAAGCTCACTCATGACGCCACACCTCCGCCGGTTTCACCGCGGCGGCCCGCCGGGCGACCCACGTACTCACGAGCATCCCTCCAATCAATCCCGCGGCCAACGGCCCCAGCGTGGCGGCCGCATGAATCCGGGCATCGAGCGGCACTGTGACGGCCACCTGCGCCGCGCCGCCGGGCAAGAAGTGCGGTGTCGGCATCACTTCCCAAGGCACCGGGATCATGACCCGGGTCCACCGCAGTCCCCACGCCACGACTGCCGCGAGACCGAGGCCGACCACCTCCCCGAGCGCCGTCAAGATCAGCGTCTCAACAGCCACCTGTGCGATCACGTCCCGCCGGCGCCACCCGACGGCGCGCATGAGCCCGATATCGCGCCGGCGCTCCCACAAGCCGGCCGCCGCCGCCCGCAAGAGACCGGCCATCGCTACCACGAGGCCGGCGGCGCCCACGAGTGCGCCGAAGCGGTCGATCAAGGCGAACGTGGACCCGAGGACCTCCTCGAACGAGCGGGGCGTCGTGACGATCGCCGTCTTTCCCAACAGCTGCGTGAGCTGCGCGGCGACGCTCACCGTGTGGGCCGGGTCGGTGCGAACGTAGAGGATGTCGTCATCGTCGGCCCGGATATCGTGCACGGCCCGCACGTTAGGCGCGGCCGCAACCAGCGCGCGTGCATCGGCCAGCGGTAAATACAGGTTGGCTTCAACCAATTGTCCCGCCTGTGCCGTCTCGACGATGCCGACGGCCGTGACCGACTTTCCGCCGACGTCGACTGTTCCGCCGATCGTCAGGTGTTGCTGTGCGGCGTACGTTGCGTCCACCACGGCGACGTCATGATCGCCGGTGCGAAGAAACCGGCCTGCGCGAAGGCCCGCCCGCATCCGATCCGCGACCGCCGAGGCCGGATCCAAACCCATGCCGATAACGAACCCGCCGGGCTCGAAATCCCAGAAGAATATCGCCTCACCGACTTCCTGCACACCCGGCAAGGATCGAACAGCATCAACTTCGGACCGGTGAATCGGGGCGGTCGAGTGCGGCAGCACGATGCCCCGGAACGCTTTCGGGACCGTTCCCTGCCGCTGCGCCACCACGTTCGCGCCGATTTCCGTGAGCGGGAACCGCGCGGCCTCCCGGTACGCGGTAGCGTAGGCCGCCAAACTGATGAAGAGCGCCACGCCCACGCTGACGCTCAGGAGGCCCGCGAGGGTGCGCGCCGGCCGCCGGCTCAACTCAGCCCAGACGAATGACAGATTCATCGTCCCGTTTTCGCTGGGCACGTGATGTATGCTCATCGATCGCCCTTACGAGCACCTCAAGAGCCCTCAACACCGAATCAAGCTCGGTCCCGTTCATCTTGGCAGCCACCGCAGCGAATTTTGCCGCGCGTGAGGCATCCACTCGCTGCGCAACCTCTTGGCCTGCATCGCTCAGTTGAAGGAGTATCGCCCGGCCGTCTTTCGGATGCGGGGTTCGTCTCACCCAGCGCCGCAGCACCAACTGATCGACAAGGCGGCTCACGGTGCTCTTCTGCAGATGCAGACGGGCCGTCAACTCGTTCAGGGTCAACGGATGGCCCGAGGCCAGCTCCATGAGGGCGTGGGCGGCCGATACACCCATCGGATGGCCGCATGGAGTCAGATCAGGCCGGTGCAGGCCAAACGCCCGGATCAGGGAGGTCATCTGTCGCTGGAGCCGCAGGGCGGCCGGCGTTGTGGGGTGCGACGTGTTCATTTGCTCAAAGCCTACCTGTTCGGAGATCAGTTCGAAAATACAACTATGATCCGATCCTCAGTCGGCCCCCGGACCGATGGCCGGGTGTGAGCGTGCGTTCTATCCTTATTTGTGTGGCGGTCGTCGGAGCGAGCTGAGCGGCGGGCGCGAGAAGGGACGTGAGGCCTTATGGTGTGGCAGAACGTCGTCATCGCCTTGGCGGGTCTGTTCTTCATTGTCGCTCCGATTCGGGCCGGCTTTACCGGGGACATCGCGCAGATCTGGACCGCGATGATCGGCGGGGCGATCCTGCTGGTTCTCGCAGGCGCCGCCGTCGTGAACGCGCACGCGCGGCAGAGGTTTGGATCCAGTACGTGAACGGGCTCGTCGGGCTGTGGTTCGTCATCGCGCCCTGGGTCCTGTCATTCACGATGAAGCCGGCGCCGGTCATCGGCGGGCTGATCGGCCTGCTCCTGAGCGCGTGGCTGGCGTTCGGGGTCCTGCCGAAGGCGGCAGCCTCGCATCGAGGCGAGTCCCGTGCGTAACGAAGCCTATTTGACTCGACAACGCCGCATCCCGAAGGCCCGACGTACGCTGCGCAACGTGCTCCACGCGGTCACTGTGTGCGCCGTTATCACCGCCAGCGCCGCGGCGGCGGCCGTGCCGGTCCAGGCAGACGCTCCTTCCACGACGGTAGCGCCCCAGGTCATGGTCAGCACAGGACTCGCGGCGCGAAACCCGTTCGAAGCGTGGTTCGTGCTGGACAAGGCGTCCGATCCGGCGGTACCGGGCTACGCGGTTCCCGCCGGGGCGACGGTCCGGTTCACGTTCCCACAGGCGTTCACGCCGAGGCCCGGCGGGTCTCTGGAGTCCGTGATGCTCACGGGCTGGGCGCAGGGATCGATCCCGGTGCAGTTCACCGTTGCGCTCGACGCCCGGGATCCGCGCACGGTCGTGATTCACTTCGATCAACCGATCGTGCCGAATCCCCCCGGGAGCCCGGGGCTCAAGGGCATCCATCTCCGTACCAATGAGATCAATCCGGCGCAGTCCGGGGATTACCCGATCGCCGTGCAGTTCATCGAGGCCGGACCGCTGTCCGGTACCACGACGGCGATCGCGCACATCACGGCGCGGCCCGTACCGAACATTGCCCCCTACAACCAATTGCACCCGGGCAAAGACGAAGACTGGCAGCACGTCGCGGCGGGCACCGAGGCGACGCTCCCGGTCGATTTTCTGGTCACGTTGCCGGACACGTCCCGCTCGGAGGTCACCCTGCGTGCCGCACCCGACGGGATGCTTACCGTCTTGAGCGATGGGCGGCCGATCGGCTCGATTACCACCAGGGGCGTACCGGTGACGCTCACGCCGCAGGCCTTTGGCCCCGGCTTCTCGCGGCTCGGCATTATCGAAGTGCACGTCAGGGCCGGCACGACGCGGGGGAATGCCCAGGTCGTCGCCTCACTCGATGGCGGCACCCGGAGTGTGATCAACCTGGCCGTTGAGGGACCGTGACGCGTTCCGGGAGAGCGGCGGTCGACACATGAGCGTGCGTGAAGGAGGAAGAGACCCATGAAACGCGTTCGGGTATCCCAGACCGGTGCGGGCATCGCGAGCGCCGTTGTCTTCGTCCTGATCGTGGCGCTGCTGCGCCTCTTTTACGCTCCGGCCGTCGCGGTGACGGCCGTGCGCGATGGAGTGGTGACTGACGAAGTCACCGCCCCGGGCAGCGTCCAGACGCGCGTCATCGTGAACGTGAGCAGCAAGCTCACCGGCATTCTCGCCCGCCTGTACGCCGACCAGGGTGACGTCGTCCGACGCGGCCAAGTCCTGGCGGCAGTGGAGAGCGAGGACCTCGCCGCCCAGGCGGCGGGGGCGCAGGCCACCGTGGGCGCAACCGCACAGAACGTGACCGTGGCGGAGGCAGGGATCCTGCATTCGCACGCTACGGTTGCTGCGGCGGCGCAGAACGTGACCATGGCGCAAGCGGGTGTCGCGAAGGCGCGGGCGGACGTGGCGGCGGCGACCCAGAACGTCACGGTGGCCGAAGCGGGGGTCGCGAAGGCGCGCGCCGCGCTCGCGTTGAGCCAGGCGACCTATAATCGCGACATGGCTCTCCTCCGGGAAGGGGCGATTGCGGCCGCGGACATGGACGCCGCCCGCGCCGCGCGGGACAGCGATGAGGCGGGGGTCCACAGCGCCACGGCGGCGGTGGACGCGGTGCGCCAGCAGTTGGCGGCCGCGCAGGCCGACGCCCACAGCGCCGCCGCGGCGGTGGATGCGGCGCGGGAGCAGCTCACCGCCGCGCAGGCGGACGCGCAAAGCGCCGCGGCGGTCGCCTCGGCCAGCCGGGCGCAACTGACCGGTGCGGAACAGAACCTGCGTTACGCAACGGCCAACCTCGCGTACGCGCGCATCGTGGCCCCCATGGACGGGCTCATCATCGCGCGGAATCTCGAAGCTGGCACCACGATCGTCCCCGGCGTTCCGGTCTTCTTGATGGCCGACCCGCAGGACGTGTGGGTGGCGGCCACGGTGGACGAGACCGTCGTGGGCGGGGTTCGGGTCGGGGAGCCGGCCCGGATTTCGCTGCGCGACGGGAGCACCGCGATCGGCCGGGTGGCACGCGTGACCCATCAGGCGGACTCGGTGACTCGGGAACTCGAGGTGGACGTGCGGTTTACTCCGCTCCCCCGCTACTTCACGCTCAACGAAGAAGCGAACGTCGCGATCCAGGTGGCGCAGGCGCGCGGGCTCGTCGTCCCCGTCTCCGCGCTCGTGCCGCAGGCGGAGCCCGGCCAGATGACGGCGTTCATCGCGCGGGGCGGGAAGGCGGTGCCCGTCACGGTGCGCGTGGGACTCGTGGCCGGCGGCCGCGCGCAGGTCCTTGATGGACTGCAGGCAGGCGACCTCGTCGTCCTGGCGCCGCAGGGCCTGCGGGCCGGCTCGCGCCTCCGCCCGGTCATCTCGACGCAAGCCGGTTCCACCGGACAGGGGACGTCCAATGGATCTGGCCGTTAAAGACCTCCAGCGGAGCGCGGGGAAGTTCCTCGCCACCACGCTGGGAGTGGGCCTGCTGCTCGCGATCGTGTTCATCATGAACGGGATCTACCGCGGGAATATCGCCGACGGGGTCTGGATCATCAATCACACGCCGGCGGACCTCTGGGTCGTCGAGCGCGACCGCGGCGGGCCGTTCAACGAGTCGTCCGTGCTGCCCCAGGACCTGTACCACAGCGTCGCCGCCGTCCCCGGGGTGGCGCGGGCGGACCCGTTCATTACCTACACGGTACAGCGCGAGGCGGGCGGCAAGAGCCAGCAATTTACGATCGTCGGCTACGACGTCTTCGGCGGCGCCGGCGGCCCCGCGCGGCTCGTGGCGGGCCGGGGGATCCGGCAGGCGCACTACGAGATGGTCGCCGACCGCAAGCTCGGACTCCGCATCGGCCAGACGGTGCATCTCGGGCTGGACGACTACACCATCGTCGGGCTCGTGGCCGGGGCGGTGGATTCCGGCGGCAACCCCCTCGTCTACCTCTCGCTCCCCGACGCGCAGAACGTCCAGTTCCAGCAGGACGCCCAGGCGATCTATCGGGCGCGCGCCGCGGACCTTCAGCTCCTGGAGGCGAACGGGAACACGCCGGCCCAGGCCGAGAAGCTCCTGCCGCTGCTCGCCGCCGGCACGCAGACGGCCAACGTCAACGCCGTACTGGTGCGCCTCGCGCCGGGGGCGGATGCGCAGGCGGTGGTGCAGCACATCCAGCGCTGGCTCTACCTCAACGTCTACACGAGCGCGGAGGAGCGGCAGCTCATGCTGGCGGGCCGCCTCAGCATGATGACCAAAATTCTCGGCTTGTTCCGTTCCCTGCTGGTCATCGTCTCGATCGTGATCATCGGGCTGATCGTATACGTGCTGACGATGGAGAAGATCAGGTCGATCGCCACGCTCAAGCTCATCGGCGCGCCAGACCTGATGATCGTGCGCCTCATCATGGAGCAGTCGCTCGCACTCACGATGCTCGGTTTCATCCTCGGGTATGCGTTGGTGATCGCCACGAAGGACCGATTCCCGCGGACGTTGGTGCTGCTCCAGTCGGATACGGCCGTGACGTTCGTCGTCATGCTGCTCGGCGGGGTGGTCGCCAGCCTCTTCGGGATTCGGCGCGCGCTGGACACGTCGCCGTCCGTGGCGCTTGAGGGATAGCCGTGAGCGTCCTGCAGGTCGAGGGCTTGAAGAAGGTCTACGGCAGCGGCCCGCTGGCGGTCACCGCCTTGGAGGATGTAAGCTTCACCGTCAGCCCCGGCGAGCTGCTGGCCCTCCTGGGTCCGAGCGGGTCCGGCAAGAGCACCCTGCTCCTGTCCATCAGCCTGATCCTCGAGCCCACGGCCGGGATCATCACTATGAACGGCACGCCGATCTACAGGAACGGCTGGACGGGGCTCGACATCCGGCGGTTCCGCCGCGAGAATATCGGTTTCGTGTTTCAGGCGAAGAACCTGATCCCGTTCCTGAGCGCCGTGGACAACGTCGCGCTCCCGATGATCCTCAACGGGGTCGCCGCGCGGGAGGCGCGAGCGCGGGCGCGGGATCTTCTCGGGTACCTGGAGGTCGGTCACCGGGCCCACGCCATGCCGGCGGACCTCTCCGGGGGCGAGCAGCAGCGGGTGGCCATCGGGCGCGCGCTCGCGAACCAACCGCCGCTCGTCCTGGCCGATGAGCCGACCGCGTCCCTCGACACCGGGCGCGGGATGAAAGTCATGGAGCTGCTCAAGAAGATCGCGAGGGAGCGCCGCGCCGCGGTCATCGTCGTGACCCACGATGAGCGGATGATCGCGGGGTTCGACACGGTCCTCCGGTTGAAGGACGGCCATCTGACCACGGAGGCGACCGGCCCGGCCATCGGCGCGATCGAGCCGTCCACTCCGGAGCTGCCGTCGGAGGGTGGCGCGCGTCACGTAGCGGGACGCCGGTGATCCCGCATCCCTTGCTGCGACTGTCGCGGTCAGGATGACCGGAGGCGAGCGAGATGGGGCTCTTACGGCTGGTGTTCGGCAACTGGGTGACCAGCGTCGCGTGGCTCGTGGCACTGGCGATCGTGGTCCGGATCCTGGTTAGGGTACTGAGCACCGTGTTGCGGGCAGTCACGGGGCCGCTCGTCGGCGGAGTCTCTCGGCCGCACGAGCGCCGCCTCCTGATCATGGCCGTCGCCTCGGTCGTCTGGCTCGCCGCGATCCTCGGCGCCGCGTTCCCGCTGTCCCTCGCATCGCTGCCGGCCTTTCAATCGTTGTCGAGCGTCCCCGTCGAGCCCCTTCGCACCGCGTTTCTGGTGGCGCTCATTCTGATTCCGCTCGCTGTGGGTCTCGTCTCCCAGGCGCTGCCCCGGGAGGACCGCCCTGCGCGGCCGACGCTCCGGCGAGCGGCGGGCATCCTCTGGGGCTACCGGTACACGGCCGGCTTGGCGATTGCGCTTCTCGCGTCGATCGCGGGGACGGCTGCGAGCCGCGCGCGCGCCATTGTCAGGCGGTGGGGTCGCCGGACCGTCACCGTTCGCATCGCGGCCGCGCCAGAGACGGCGCCCGCCATCCTCGAGGATGTGCAACGGGCTCTCGACGCCGGCGGGGTGCACACTACGCGTGCCGCGCCGCCCTGGTGGCTTCGGCTCCCCGGCGTGCTGCTCCGGAGCATCGGCGGCGGGGTCTTCGACACATTCGTATCGGGGCCGCTGGCCGTCCTCGTCGCGTCACAGGTGGAAATTCTGGTGTTCCCGTCCGCGCTGAGCGTGAGCGGGCGCCCGCGGGAGGCGGCGCGCGCGCAGGCGAGCCTGGCCGAGCATCTCCCGCTTTCGCGGGTCTCCATGACCTGGACCCCGCAGGGGCGCCGCATCGAGGACCGACTGCGGACGATGTGGGCGGATCTCGCAAAGGGATCCGCGGGCCCGGTCAGCACGCAGACGCTGGACGATGTGCGCGAGATCGGGGGCCACGTGCGCGAGGCGCCGCTCTCGTACGAGGAGTGGGACGTGCTGTTCCGCGAGTGGCTGCTCGTCCAGCACCGCCTGCTTGAACGGGCTGTGCCGACTCGCGTGCCCGATGCACGTGTCTCGACGTCGTGACTGCGGTGCGAAACCCGGTCCGCGGTGAGACCGAATCGCTTCCGAATGCGCTCGCGGCCGGGTCCGAAGGATTGACCAGCGTGGAAGCAGCCAGCCGACTGCGGCGGTTCGGCCCCAACGCGGTGGCTGAAGCCCGCCCGCGCCGCGTCAGCATGCTGCTCCGCCAGTTCTGGGGCGTGATACCCTGGATGCTCGAGCTTGCGCTCATCATCGACCTGATCCTGGGCCGTCGGGTCGAGGCCGTCTTCATCGGTGCGCTGCTCGCGCTCAACGCATTCCTGGCGTTTCGCCAGGAGAGCCGGGCCACGACGGCCCTCGCGCTGCTTCGCCGGCGCCTGACGATCAACGCGCGCGTGCGGCGCGACGGCCGTTGGCGGGTGCTTTCCGCGGCCGAGCTCGTA
>DATGFS010000075.1 GCA_035308905.1 bacterium
AGGAGACCTATAACAACGTCCGGCCGCACCAGGCGCTCGGCTACCTGACTCCGAACGAGTACATCCGCCGCTGGAAGGCGGCGCAGCCTGCCACACGCTCATGAGGAGGCAAAGTCTTTCGGATCTACTGGACCAGTACAGCGCCGTGACAGCGGCCCTTCTGCAATCGTAGAATAGGCGTGGTGACCGTGCCGCGTTGGAGCGGCGGTCAAGTGGAACAAATATAGGAAAGAGTACCTTCGCGCGCCACAACGGCCTCCGGGAGCAGATCATGTCGACCAGCACGCAGGCCACCGATCAACTCTGCATCAATACGATCCGGACCTTGGCGATCGACGCGGTGCAAAAGGCGAACTCCGGGCATCCGGGCGCGCCGATGGACGCTGCCCCGATGGCCTATCTGCTCTGGACCCGGCACATGCGCTACCATCCCAAGAATCCCGACTGGCCCGACCGCGACCGGTTCGTGCTCTCGGCCGGCCACGCGAGCATGCTGCTCTACAGCATGCTGCACCTTACCGGATACGATCTCACGCTCGATGACATCAAGCGATTCCGCCAGTGGGGCAGCCGCACGCCCGGCCACCCCGAACGCCACTGCGCGCCCGGGGTCGAGGTGAGCACCGGACCGCTCGGCCAGGGCGTGGGGAACAGCGTTGGCATGGCCATCGCCGAGCGGTGGCTCGCGGCGCGGTTCAACCGGCCGGGACACACGATCGTCGACCACCGCACGTACGTCATCGCGAGCGACGGCGACATGATGGAAGGCGTCGCTGCGGAGGCGGCGTCGCTCGCCGGGCATCTCCGGCTCGGTCGGCTGATCGTGCTCTATGACGCGAACTTGGTGAGCCTCTCCGGGACGACGTCGGTGACGTTCAGCGAGGACGTCGGCCGCCGGTTCGACGCCTACGGCTGGCACGTGCAGCGCGTCGCGGACGGCAACGATCTCTCGGCGCTCGACGGCGCGATCGAAGCGGCCAAGGCCGAGCTGTCGAAGCCGTCGCTGATCGTCGTGCGCACCCACCTCGGCTTCGGCAGCCCGAACAAGCAGGACACGTTCAAGGCCCACGGCGAGCCGCTCGGCGAAGACGAGGTCAAGGCGACCAAGCGCGCGTACGGGTGGCCGGAGGACAAGACGTTCTACATTCCCGACGAGGCGCTCGCGGTGTTCCGGCGGGCGGTGCCGCGCGGGGAGGCGCTCGCCGCGGAATGGCAGCACCGCATGGACGCCTACCGGCAGGCGCTGCCGGACGCGGCCCGCGAGTTCGAGCAGGCGCTCGCCGGGCGGCCGGCCGGCGGATGGGAATCCAAGCTTCCGTCGTTCAGCGCGGCGGACAAGCCGATGGCGACCCGCGAAGCGTCCGGCAAAGCCATGAACGCGATCGCCAAGGCGGTGCCCACGCTCGTCGGCGGGTCGGCGGACCTCGACCCGTCGACATTCACGCAGCTCAAAGGCGAGGGCGACTTCGAAAGTCCGGATATGCCCCACGACGGCGTGCAGGGCGACTCCGGCGGCCCCTGGGGGTATGAAGGCCGCAACGTGCACTTCGGCGTCCGCGAGCACGCCATGGGCGCCGCGCTCGTCGGCATGGCGGCGCACGGAGGCCTCCGGCCGTACGGCGCGACGTTTCTCGTCTTCTCCGACTACATGCGCCCCAGCGTGCGCCTCGCCGCGCTGTCACACCTCGACGTCCTCTACGTATGGACCCACGACAGCGTCGGGCTCGGCGAGGACGGACCGACGCACCAGCCGATCGAGCACCTGCCGAGCCTGCGCGCGATCCCGAACCTCGTGGTGCTGCGGCCCGCGGATGCCACGGAGACCGTCGAAGCCTGGCGCGCGATGCTGCGGCGCACCGGCGGTCCGACCGCGCTCGTCTGCTCGCGGCAGAAACTGCCGGTGCTGGACCGCCAGGCGCTCGGGCCCGCGTCCGGCGTGGCGCGGGGCGCGTACGTGCTCGCCGAAGCGGACGGCGGCGCCGCTGGCGGCGGCCGGGGTCCGGAGCTGATTCTGATCGCCACCGGATCCGAGGTCGCGCTTGCGCTCGAGGCGCATCAGCGGCTCACGGCGGACGGCGTCCGCAGCCGTCTGGTCTCGATGCCGTCGTGGGAGCTGTTCGAGGCGCAGCCCGAGACGTACCGCGATCAGGTGCTGCCGCCGGACGTGCGGGCGCGCGTAAGCGTCGAGGCCGCGGCGTCGTTCGGGTGGGACAAATGGGTCGGCCCGGAGGGCGCGATCATCGGGATCGACCGGTTCGGCGCCTCGGCGCCGGGCCCCACGGTGCTGAAAGAACTCGGCTTTACCGTCGATCACGTGGTCGCGGCCGCGAAGGCCGCGCTCGAGCGGACGCGCACGATGGCCCAACCGGCCGGACCCCCCCGCGCAGCCGGGGTGACAGGGGAGGCATGACGATGACCGACAGCACAGGCGGCAAGGCGGGCCGCGCCCGCGACGCGATTCGCGAGCTGCTCGACGCGGGGCAGAGCGTGTGGCTCGATTACATTCATCGCGGGATCCTCAAATCCGGCGAGTTCAAGCGGATGGTCGAGGGCGGCATCCGGGGCGTGACGAGCAACCCGACGATCTTCGAGAAGGCGATCACCGGCAGCCACGACTACGACGAGCAGATTTCCCGCCTCGCCGCGGACGGGAAGAGCACGACCGAGATCTACGAGGCGCTGGTCGTCGACGACATTCGCGCGGCGGCGGATACGCTGCGTCCGGTGCACGACGCGACGGGCGGGGCGGACGGGTTCGTCTCGGTCGAGGTCTCGCCGCTCCTCGCGCACGACACCGAGGGGACGATTCAGGAGGTCCGCCGCTGGAACACCCTAATCGGCCGGCCGAACGTGATGGTGAAGATCCCGGGCACCGCGGAAGGCTTCCCGGCGATCGAGGAGATGATCGCGGAAGGCCGCCACATCAACATCACCCTCCTCTTCTCGATCGACGCCTACCGCAAGGTGCAGGAGGCGTATCTGCGCGGCCTCGAACGGCGGGTCGCCGCCGGCCAGCCGGTCCACCAGATCTCGTCGGTCGCGAGCTTCTTCGTGAGCCGGATCGACACCGAGGCGGACAAGCGGCTCGAGGCCCGGGCCGCGGCCGCGCCGCCGGAACAGGCCGAAGCGCTGCGCGCTCTGCGCGGCAAGGTCGCCGTGGCCAACGCCAAGCTCGCGTACCGCCTGTTCCAGGAGACTTTCGGCGGCGCGCGCTGGAAGGCGCTCGCCAGCCGGGGCGCCCGCGTGCAGCGGCCGCTCTGGGCCAGCACCAGTACCAAGAACCCCGCGTACCCTGACCTGCTGTACGTGGAGACGCTCGTCGGCCGCGACACCATCAACACGCTGCCGCCGCAGACGATCGAGGCGCTGCGGGATCACGGGCGCGTGGCGCCCGACGCGGTGACCCAGGGTGTTGACGAGGCGGACCGCGTGTTCGCGAAGCTGCACGAGCTGGGGCTCAGCATCGACGCGATCACGCAGGCGGTGCTCGACGCCGGCGTGCAGGCGTTCGCGGACTCGTTCAACCAGCTGATGAAGGCGATCAGCTCGCGGGGCCAGGACGTGAAGGCGGGAGGGCGCCGATGAAGCTCGGGTTCGTCGGGTTTGGACGGATGGGCGGCAACATGGTGACCCGGCTCCTGCAGCGCGGGCACACCATCTCGGTGTTCGCGCGGCGGCCCGAGGTCCGGGCCGAGGTGAAGGCCAAAGGGGCGACCCCCGCGGCGTCGATCGCCGAGCTCGTCGGGCAGCTGCAGCCGCCTCGGATCGTATGGATGATGGTGCCGGCGGGCGACGCGACCGAGCAAACGATCGCAGAGGTGACGCCGCTGCTTGCGCCGGGAGATATCGTCATCGATGGCGGCAACTCCAACTACCGTGACTCGATCCGGCGGGCCGCGGCCGCCAAGGCGAAAGGCATCCATTATATCGACGTCGGGACGAGCGGCGGCATCTGGGGACTTCAAGTTGGTTACTGCTTGATGGTTGGAGGTGACCCGGAGCCGGTCAAGATGGTCGAGCCGGTGTTCCGCGACCTCGCGCCCGAGGACGGGTATCTGCACGCCGGGCCGAACGGCGCCGGCCACTACGTGAAGATGATCCACAACGGCATCGAGTACGGGATGCTCCAAGCCTACGCGGAAGGCTTCGCGATCCTGCATCAGGCGCCGTTCCGGCTGGATCTCAAGGCGATCAGCACGCTGTGGAACCACGGCAGCGTCGTGCGCTCCTGGCTGCTCGAGCTGGCGGAGCGGGCGTTCGCCGACGATCCCAATATGGAGACGATCCGCGGCTACGTCGAGGATTCCGGGGAGGGCCGGTGGACGGTGCAGGAGGCGATTGACCGCAACGTCCCCGCGCCGGTGATCACGCTGTCGCTGCTGCAGCGGCTCCGCTCGCGGGAAGAAGAAGACTTCGGCGACAAGGTGATCGCGGCGCTGCGCAAGCAGTTCGGCGGCCACGCCGTGAAGCCGAAGAAGTAGCGCCCGGATGAGCACGGTCTCGACGCCGTTCGCGCTGCGGGAAGGCCTGCGGCTGCGGCGCACGCCCGATCCATGCGCCGTGGTCATTTTCGGCGCCACCGGCGACCTCACGCAGAAGAAGCTCATGCCGTCCCTCTACACGCTCGCGCGGCTCGGGATGATCCCGCCGAACCTCGCGATCGTGGGGGTCGCCCGGCGGCCCAAGACCGACGAAGTCTTCCGGGCCGAAATGGCCGAGGCGATCCTCGGCGCCACCCCGGACGCGGGCAGGCGCGCGTTGTTGGACGCGTTCGCGCAGGGACTCTTTTACGTACAGGCGGAGTTCCACGACGCGGAGGGCTACGCAAGGCTCCGCGCGACACTCGAGCGTGTGGACCAGGAGCGGGGGACCGCCGGCAACCGCCTGTACTACCTCGCGACCGCGCCGGAGTTCTACGGCGACATCATCCAGCAGCTGGACCGGCACGGCCTCGTCGATCGCGCGGGATCGAGCCGCGGGGACGGGCGGCGGCCGTGGACGCGCGTGGTCGTGGAGAAGCCGTTCGGGCGCGATCTCAAGAGCGCGCAGGCCCTCAACCGCACGCTGCTGCGTGTCTTTCGCGAGGGACAGATCTACCGGATCGACCACTACCTCGGCAAGGAGACGGTGCAGAACATCCTGGTCTTCCGGTTCGCCAACGGCATCTTCGAGCCGCTGTGGAACCAGCACTACATCGACCACGTGCAGATCACCGTCGCGGAGTCCGGCGGCGTCGAGGAGCGCGCCGGGTACTACGAGACCGCCGGCGTCGTGCGGGACATCGTGCAGAACCACATGGTGCAGCTGCTGACCCTCGTCGCCATGGAGGCGCCGGTCGCGTTCGAGCCGGACCAGGTGCGCGACGAGAAGGTGAAGGTGCTGCGGGCGGCGCGCCGGTTCACCCCCGACGACGTGCAGTCGGAGGTGGTGCTGGGCCAGTACGCGGCCGGGGTGGTCGGCGGCGAGGACGTGCCGGGCTACCGTGCCGAGCCCCGCGTCGCCCCGGCGTCCCGAACGCCCACGTTCGCGGCGATGCGTCTGTTCCTGGACAGCTGGCGGTGGGCGGGCGTGCCGTTTTACCTCCGCACCGGCAAACGCCTTCCGAAGCGCGCGACGGAGATCGCCGTGCAGTTCAAGCAGGCGCCGCTGCCGCTGTTCCCGGAGGGGGGCCGCGAGCCCAATCTCCTCACGCTCAACATCCAACCGGACGAGGGCATCGCGCTCCGGTTCATCGCGAAGGCGCCCGGCACGGCGATGAGCCTGCGCCCGGTGAACATGGGCTTCCAGTACGGCACCGCGTTCGGCGGCGAGGAGCTGACCGCGTACGAGCGCCTGCTGTTGGACTGCATGCTCGGCGATCCGACGCTGTTTACGCGGCGCGACGAGGTCGAGTCGGCGTGGGAGCTGTTCGAGCCGGTCCTGGCGTCGTGGGAGAAGTCCGACCCGCCCCCTCCGGTCGTGTTGTACGAGGCCGGCACGTGGGGCCCGGACACGGCGCGGAAGATCATCGAGCGCGACGGCCGGAGGTGGCGCCGGCTGTGAGCGAGACCCGCGTCGCCGGCGCTCCGGAACGGGTAGACGTCGGGGCGATCGAACGGGAGCTCCATCGCCTGTGGTCGTCGCTCGACGGAGAGGGGGCCGGCGGGACCGCCGTCGCCCCGGTCACGCGGATCTGCACGCTCACGCTGCTCGCCGTCGTGCGGGAGGGCCGCGTCGCGGAGGCCGCGGCGATTGCCGAGCGGCTCGGCGCGCGGTATCCGTCCCGCAGCATCGTCCTCGATCTGACTCCCGGCGCCGGCGACCGGCTGGCCGCCGAGATCGCGTTGAACTGCCATGCACCCGGCTCGCCCCGCCCCACGGTGTGCTGCGAGCAGCTTATCGTCTCAGCATCGGGCCGCAGCCTCGCACGCGTGCCCGGCCTCGTGCTGCCGCTGCTGGTGCCGGACCTGCCCGTGTACGTGTGGTGGTCCGGCGATCTGCCGTTCGCTCCGCTGCCGGCCGCGACGAACGTAGAGCCGGCGTCCTCCGAGCCGGAGGCGGACGTGCTGCGCCGGCTGGCGGAGGTGGCGGACGTGCTGATCGTCGACTCGTCCGCGATGCGCCGTCCGGCGGCCGGGCTCAGGGCCGCGGTCGCCCTGGCCGCGCCGCTCTCCGGCGGCCTGCGGGATCTGACGTGGGGCCGGCTGACACCGTGGCGCGACCTCGTCGTGCAGATCTTCGACCCGGCGCCGATGCGGCAGGCCCTCGAGCGGCTGGACCGCATCCGCATCCGGACCGAGGCCGGGGCGGATGCGGGTTCGGCGGAGCCGGCCGATCCCATCGCCGGGCTCCTGCTGGGCGGCTGGATGGCGGGCCGCCTCGGGTGGGAGCCCGCCGGTCCCGCGCGCCGCGAGGGCGGAGTGCTTCGCGCATTGTTCTGGCGCGACGGCGGCGGGCTCGAACTGAACGTCGAAGGCGGCGCGGGCCCGGTGCTGTCGATCGATTGCACGGCGGGCGGCGCGGAGCCGTGCGCGGTCTCGTTGACGCGTCAATCGGCGGGCGAGTCGTCCGTGCGGATCGAGACCCGCCTTGGCCGCGGCCGTCCCCGCACGACCGCCGCGGGGCTGGCGCTCGCGGACGATGCGGCGCTCATCGGCGCCGAGTTCGAGGTGTCCGGGATCGATCACGTACTGCGCGAAGCGCTCGAGATCGTGCTGCGCGTGACGGAGGGATCGTCGTGACGGCGGCACCGGACGTCCTGGTGTTTCCCGATCCGGCGGCCGTCGCGGCCGAGGCGGCGGAGCGGGTGTCGGCGATCTGCGCGCGCGCGGTGGCGTCGCGCGGCGCCTGCGCCGTAGCCCTGTCCGGCGGCGAGACGCCGAAGCGGCTCTACGCGATACTGGCGTCGGACGCGTACCGGCGGCGCGTACCGTGGGAGCACCTCGAGGTGTTCTGGGGCGACGAGCGCTGCGTTCCGCCGGACGATCCACGCAGCAACTACCGCGTGGCGCGTGATCTGCTGCTTTCGAAAGTCCCCGTGCCGCGGGAGCACGTGTACCCCATGCCGGGGGACACCCCGGACCACGAGGCCGCGGCCGCGGCGTACGAGAAGACGCTGCGCGCGCAGCTGCCGCGCACCGCCGACGGCTGGCCGCGGTTCGACCTCGTGCTGCTCGGGCTCGGGGACAACGCGCACACCGCCTCGCTCTTTCCGCACAGCGCCGTCCTCCGCGAGCGTGAGCGCGCGGTCATCGCGGAGTTCGTCGAAGACGCCGGGATGTGGCGGATGACGTTGACGGCCCCGGTGCTGAACCGCGCGGCCGAGATCCTGTTTCTCGTGGCGGGGGGCACCAAGGCGGACGCGGTGCGGGCCGTGCTCGAAGGGCCGGCCGATCCTGACGACGTACCGGCCGCGCTTATCCGGCCCGTCGACGGCCGGGTGACATGGCTCCTGGATGCTCCCGCGGCATCCCGCCTGACCCGGATCCATCCGGCCGCAGGCGCCTGATCAGATAGACGGTCGTCCCGCGCCGGTCCTGCTCGATCCGTACGGAATCCGCGAACTGCCGCATCACGTACATTCCCCGCCCGGTCGACGACAGGGGATCGGCGGGCAGCCTGGCCTCGGGGACGTGCCAGCGGGGGCCGGGACTGGTGACGGCCACGACGACGCGGTCGCCGCGGGTCATCAGCTCCACCATCACGGCGTCTGTTTCGGTGACGGCGGAGTCCACGTCGCCGGCGCCGGAGACGACGCCGTCGCGGGATACCGTTCCGGTTGCACGGGGGCCGCCGTGGATCACGGCGTTCGTGACGGCTTCCCCGACGGCGACGAGCAGCTCGTTGATCGCGCCGGACGGCATGCCGAGACGCTCAAGCCGCGCCGCGAGATAGTGCCGCGCCCGGCGGGGCGTCGTTGCTTCCCTCGGCAGCGTTACACGTTCCATCAAGGCCACAGCCGTTCATCCTAGCTCCCCCAGCGCCGTCAATCATCAATGTATTTTACCCTCCTGTTGCCTGCCTGCCCCGTACGGGTGTTCGCCGCAGGGTTTTGCCCGCGTGGCGCGCGAATACTGCTGGACGATTGGTGGGGGAGGTGTTGCCTCGATGTGGCGTGGCAGCAGGTGGGGGGCGTTCGTTCTAGTCGTACTGCTCGCCGCCGGACCCATGGCGTGGTCGACAGGACCGGCCAGGGCGGCGGCGCAGACGCTGCGCATCGGATACTCGACGTGGGTCGGCTACGGCCCGCTCTTTCTGGCGCGCGACTACCGGTTCTTCGACGAGGCGGGCGTGAACGTCGAACTCATCAAGATCGAGGACCCGAAGCTGCGCTTCGCGGCCCTCGCCGCCGGCAGGCTCGACGGCCTGGTCACCACGCTCGATACGGCGGCCCTCAACTGGAAGCCTAACTTCCAGTTCCAGTCGGTGCTCGGTCTGGACGACAGCAAGGGCGGCGACGGCATCGTGTCCGTCGACACGATCAAATCGATCAAGGATCTGCGCGGCAAGCGCGTCGCGTACAACTATGGGTCGGTGTCGCAGTTTTTCCTGAGCGTGCTGCTCCGGCAGAACGGGATGACCGAGCAGGACCTCAAGTCCGTCAACATGCAGCAGGACGACGCCGGCGCCGCGTTCGTCGCGAGAAAGGTGGACGCGGCCGTCACTTGGGAGCCGTGGCTCTCCCGCGCAAAGCGGGCGCCGCACGGCCACATCCTCGTTGACAGCAGCACGACCCCGGGCTTGATCGTCGACGTCTTGCTGTTCCGCCGCGGCATCATCACGGATCATCCGGACGCGGTACGCGCGACGGTCACCGGCTGGTACAAGGCGGTCAACTACTGGAAGAAGAACCCGGCCGACGCGGACCGGATCATGGCGAAGGCCGTGGGCGGCTGGCTCAAGGACGTGAAAACGTTCCAGGAGACCCTGGACGGCGTGCGCTACTATGACGAGGGCATCAACCGCGAATACATGGCGCCGGGCGGCCAGATCTACGTCACGGCGCAGAACGCGATCGACATCTGGAGTTCGCAGGGCAAGATCGCCACAAAGATCGCGGCGGGCGATATCGTCAACAACTCGTTCGTGCTCGCGAAATAAGAGGCACACTCTGAGGGGGCCGGCCGCGGCGCCGGCCCCTTCGTCTCCGGTTCCGCCTCGGAGGTCTCCGCGCTGACCGTCGCGCAGTCCGGACCCATCGTCCGCCGCGGCGGTCTGCGCGGCCTCTCCGAGTACCTGCGCCCGCAGGAAGCGATCCCCCGCCGGACCTATCTCGGCATCCTCATCGCGAGCGCCGGCGGCCTCGTCGCGGTCTGGTGCGCGCTGAGCTACAGCGGGCTCGTCGACCCGCTCTTTCTGCCGTCGCCGACGGCGATCGTCCGGTCGGGCGTGGAGATGATCGCAGACGGTAGCCTGCTGCAGAACGCCGGCGCCAGTCTCTACGTGATCGTGACCGGGTGGGCGCTCGCGGTGGTCACGGGCGTGCCGACCGGCATCCTGATGGGTTCCTTCAAGGCGGTCGAGGCGCTGATCGAGCCGGTGATCGACTTCGTCCGCTACCTGCCGGTGAGCGCGTTGATTCCGCTCTTGATCCTCTACATCGGCATCGGGACCTCCGAGAAGATCGCGGTGATCTTCATCGGTACGTTCTTCCAGTTGGTGCTCCTTGTGGCCGACGTCGCGGCGCACGTGCCGCGCGAGCAGATCGACGTCTCCTACACGCTCGGCGCCTCGCGCGGGCAGGTGATCCGCCGGGTGCTCCTGCCGGCGACCCTGCCCGGCGTCATGGACACGCTGCGGATCACGATGGGCTGGGCATGGACCTATCTCGTGGTCGCCGAGATCGTCTCGGCGGACCGCGGCCTCGGCTACTTGATCCTCAACTCGATGCGCGGCCTCTTCACCGACCGCATCTTCGTCGGTCTCTTCACGATCGGCGGGCTCGGATTGGGGTTCGACCTCCTGTTCAAGTGGCTCCATCGCCGGCTGCTGCCGTGGTCGCCCAAAGCGTAGGCGGCGGCCTCAAGCTGTCGCTGCGCGACATCAGCGTGGCGTTCCGGGCGCGGGGCGGCGGCGAGATCACCGCGATCGACCGCCTGTCGCTCGACGTCGCGGATCGCGAGATCGTCAGCATCGTCGGGCCGAGCGGCTGCGGCAAGAGCACGCTGCTCCGGCTCATCGCGGGGCTCGTGCCGCCGACGACCGGGGAGATCCGGCTGGACGGGCATGTCGTCGCCCTTCCCGGGGCCGACCGCGGGATGGTGTTCCAGTCCTACACGCTCTTCCCGTGGCTCACCGTGCAGGGCAACGTGGAGTTCGGGCCGCGCATCCGCGGCCGCGACGCGGCGTACTGCCGGGAGGTCGCGGCGCGGTTCATTCAGATGGTCGGGCTCGCGGGGTTCGAGCACGCCTACCCGAAGGAGCTGTCGGGCGGGATGATGCAGCGGGTGGCGATCGCGCGCGCGCTCGCGAACGACCCCGAGGTGCTGCTGATGGACGAGCCGTTCGGGGCGCTGGACGCGCAGACGCGCGTCTTCATGCAGGAGCTGCTGCTCGATATCTGGCAGAAGACGCCGAAGACGATTCTGTTCGTGACCCACGACATCGACGAAGCGCTGTTTCTCGGCGACCGCGTGTACGTGATGACGGCGCGGCCCGGCCGGTTCCGCGACGAAGTTCAGCTCGACCTGCCGCGCCCGCGAACGCTCGACATCACGATGTCGCCGGGGTTCGTCGAGGCCAAGCGCCGCGTCCTTCACATCATCAGGGAGGAAGCCGAAAAGACGATGGGGCTGGAAACGGGACTGTCGGGACAGGGCGGCTATCGCCGGGACGGAGGCGCCGGGTGACGGCGCAGCGGTTCGAGCCGCCGAACGCGTTTCGCTCGCCGCGGTTCGCGCAGCTCTCGACATTCATGCGCCTGCCGTACCAGCCCGATCCCGCGGGACTCGACGTGGCGATCCTCGGCATCCCCTTCGACGGCGGCGTGAGCTTCCGGTCCGGCGCGCGGTTCGGGCCGAAAGAGGTCCGCAACAATTCGCTGCTCATCCGTCCGTACAACCCGGTGCTCAAGACCTCGCCGTTCCGGCGCCTGCGGATCGCGGACTGCGGGGACGTGGACACGAATCCGATGGACATCCTCGACACCTACGGGCGCGTCGAGGCGGCGGTCGGCGGCATTCTCACCGCGGGCGCCCTGCCGGCCTGCGTCGGGGGCGACCACTCGCTGACGCTGCCGATCATGCGGGCGGTGGCGAAAGCGCGCGGGCCGGTCGCCCTCGTGCACTTCGACAGCCACCAGGACATGTGGGAGGAGTACTTCGGCAACCGGTACTTTCACGGTACGCCGTTCCGCCGCGCCCACGAGGAGGGCCTCTTCGACGGGAAGGCGGCCGTCCAGTTCGGGATCCGGGGCCCCGTGTACGACGAGGACGACTTCGCGTTCGGGGAGCGGCACGGCGTCACGGTGGTGCGCGCCGAGGCCATCCATCACGACGGGGTCGACGCGGCGCTGCGGCAGCTCGACCGCGTGCGCGGCCGCCCGGTGTACGTGTCGTTCGACATCGATTCGGTCGACCCGGCGTTCGCGCCGGGCACCGGCACGCCGGAGGTCGGCGGGTTGACGAGCGCGCAGGCGCTCGCGCTCGTGCGCGGCCTTGCCGGCCTCGACATCATCGCGTTCGACGTGGTAGAAGTATCGCCGCCGTACGATCAAAGCGGGATCACGTCGATGCTGGCCGCGAACGTGCTCTTCGAGCTGCTGTCGGTGATTTCGCTTAATCGCTAGCGAGCCGCTCGCCGGTTGACGTTCACTTGTTGTACTCGGCGGCCACCCGGGCCGGGTCCTCGAATAGGCGCGCGGTGATCGCGCCGAACAGGATGCCGCCGACGTGCGCCGCGTAGGCCACCCCGCCCGCGCCGCTTTGCGCGCTTGTCACGGCGCCGACGCTGATGAGCTGCAAGAGAAACCACAGGCCGATCAACAGAAACGCCGGGACGAAGGTGACGGTGAAGAAGAACCCGATCAGCAGCACCGTGCGAATCCGGTCGCGCGGGTACGTGATCAGAAACGCCCCCATGACCGCGGCGATCGCGCCGCTCGCGCCGAGCGTCGGCACGGTCGAGGCCGGTGCGAGCGCGATCTGGGCCAGGTTTGCGACCACCCCGCCGGCGATGTAGAACACCAGGTACCGCCCTGGGTTCATCGCGTCTTCGATTTCCGGGCCGAACACCCACAGAAACAGCATGTTGCCGAGGATGTGAGACCAGCTGCCGTGGAGGAACGTCGACGTCAGCACGGTGATCCAGTGGCGGCCGGCGAGGAAGTCCGCGGGGACAAGGGCCCACGTGTTCACGAAGGTTTCACCGTTGGCCAGTTCGAGGAAGAAGACGAGGCCGTTGGCGAGGATTAACATCAGCGTGAGGATAGGGAAGCGCAGCGGGCGGCGGGAGACGTCGCCTAACGGGATCATCTCGTGCCTCCTTCCATCGGCCGGACGATGCCGTGCCGGCGGGCCGCTTCCTGCGCTTCCGCGTAGCCCGCATCCGCGTGCCGCACGATGCCGATCCCGGGGTCCGTGGTCAGGACCCGCTCGAGCCGGCGCGCGGCGTCTGGGGTGCCGTCGGCGACGATGACCATGCCGGCGTGGATCGAGTAACCGATGCCGACCCCGCCGCCGTGGTGCACCGAGACCCAGGTGGCGCCGCCGACCGCGTTGAGGAGGGCGTTCAGGATCGGCCAGTCGGCGATCGCGTCGCTGCCGTCGGCCATCGCTTCCGTTTCCCGGTAAGGTGAGGCGACCGATCCCGCGTCGAGGTGATCGCGGCCGATTACCATCGGCGCGTGGAGCTCGCCCCGCGCGACCATCTCGTTGATCGCCAGCCCGAACCGCGCCCGCTCGCCATATCCCAGCCAGCAGACCCGCGCCGGCAGACCTTGAAACGGCACCCGCTCACCGGCGAGGCGGATCCACCGCGTGAGCGTCTCCTGCTCGGGAAAGAGCCGGAGCACGAGGTCGTCGGTCTTGCGGATGTCCTCCGGATCGCCGGAGAGGGCGACCCACCGGAACGGTCCGCGTCCCTCGCAGAACAGCGGGCGGACGTACGCCGGAACGAACCCGGGAAACCCGAACGCGCCGTCCACGCCGGCGTGCTGCGCCTGCGCACGGATGTTGTTGCCGTAATCGAAGACGACCGCTCCGCGGCGCTGGAAGTCGAGCATCGCCTCGACGTGGCGCGCGACCGATGTTTCGGCCCTGGCGACGTAGCCCTCGGGGTCGGTCCGGCGCAGCTCCGCCGCGGCGGCGGCGCTGAGGCCGTCCGGAATGTAGCCGCCGAGGAGGTCGTGGGCGGAGGTCTGATCGGTGACGACGTCCACCGGGACGCCGCGGCCGAGGATCTCGCGGTAGAGGTGTGCCGCGTTGCCGAGTAGGGCGATGGACCGGGGCCGCCGCTCGCGTACGGCCTGTTCGGCGAGATGCAGGGCCGCGTCCAGGCTCTGCGTCGACTCGTCCACCCAGCCGGCCCGCGCCCGCCGGTCGATGCGCGCGGGGTCGGCTTCCACGACGAGCGCCACGCCTTCGTTCATCGTGACCGCGAGCGGCTGCGCGCCGCCCATGCCGCCGAGTCCCGCGGTCAGCACGAGGCGCCCCCGCAGGCTGCCGTCGAAGTGCCGCCGCGCGAGCGCGGCGAAGGTCTCGTA
>DATGFS010000076.1 GCA_035308905.1 bacterium
CCACGGGATAGTCCCGGTTGTAGATCGATTGGACGGCGAGCCGGCCCATGCCGGGCCAGGCGAACACCGTCTCGGTCACGATGGCGCCGCCGAGCAGCGTTCCGAGCTGCAGCCCGGTGATCGTGATGATGGGCAGCGACGCGTTCTTGAGCGTGTGCTTGAGCACCACCGCCGCCTCCGCCAATCCCTTCGCCCGCGCCGTGCGGACGAAGTCGGTCCGCAGCACCTCCAGCATGGCCGAGCGCGTGATGCGGGCGATCGAGGCCATCGTAAAGGCCCCCAGGGTCGCGGCCGGCAGCACGAGATGTGCGAGCCCGCCGCGGCCGGAGGTGGGGAAGAGGTTCAAGCGCAGCGAGAACACGAGGATCAGGAGCACGCCGATGAAAAACGTGGGCGCGGATTGGCCGATCAGCGCGAACCCCATCGCCCCGTGGTCGAGCGGCGAGTTGCGCCGCACCGCGGAGAGGATCCCGATCGGCAGCGCGCAGAGGACCGCGATGACAAACGCCGCGGCCCCCAGCTCGAACGTCGCCGGCAGATAGCCAAGGGCAACCGCCATCGCCGGCTCGCGGAAGTGAATGGATCGTCCGAAGTCGCCGTGCAGGATGTTGCCGAGAAAGACGGCGTACTGCACGAGCAGCGGCCGGTCGAGCCCCAGCTCGTGCCGGACGCGGAAGATCTCGGATGTCGGGGCGTCGGGCGGCAGCAGCAGCGGCGCCGGATCCCCGGACAGCCGCATGACGACGAAGACGACCGAGGAGACGAGCCACAGCGCGACGAGCGTCCGGACGAGCCGGTACGCGAGAAACGCGCCGAAGCCGCGCATCGTGACCCGAGGAGACCCGCGCGGTGCGCCGGACGGCCTAGGCGCGCCGCATGTGGAAGTTGAAGCGCCGGATATCGAGCTGCTGGTTGCCGTTTGGCGTGAAGCTCACGTATTTCTGCATCCCGTAGTCTTCGGACGGCTGGATCACCGGTATCCACGGCAGGTACTGGAGCGCGATCTCGGTCATCCGCTTGTAGTCGCGGTCGCGAAGGCTCTCGTCCACGCTGAAGCGCGCCTCGTCGCCCAGCTTGTCGAACTCCGCCTGCCGCCAGTAATCCTGGGGACCGCCCGGCCCCAGAAGCCGCCACATCATGCCGTCGGGATCCCCGAGCGTGGAGGTCGGGTCCGACCAGAACAGCCCCTTGAAGCTCTTGTCGCGGTTCTTTTCTGCGCGCACCGAGTACTCGATGACCTCGACGACCGCGTTGATCCCGGCGTCCTTCCACATCGACGCGATCGCCTCCGACATCGGCTTGTCGTTGGCCAGATACCCGGACGTCGTCTCGATGATCACCGGCTCGTTCTTGTAGTTGCCTTCCTTGAGCTTGGCCTTCGCCTTCGCGGGATCGTACGGCAGCGGCGGCCGCGACGCATCGTAGTGATTGTCACCCTTCGCAATGAGACTGTTCGGCACCGCGCCGCGGCCCCGCCACAGGTCCTTGACGATCGACTGCCGGTCGATGGCCAGCGAGAGCGCCTGCTTGACGAGCGGGTTGTCGAGCGGCTTCATCTTGGAATTCACCGCGAGCACGTACAGACCGGCATAGGGCACGCCGCGGCCGACCGTGCCGGCGTTCTGGTTGACGCGGTCCCATTGATCCGGCGGCAGCTGCGTGATGAGGTCGGTCTCGCCTTTCAGCACCGACGCCACCCGCGCCGCGGTCTCCGGAATGGGCCGGAAGATCACGCGGTCGACGTCGATCCGGCCGGCCCAGTAATTGGGGTTCGCTTCGAAGACGGCCTTGTCGTCCTTCACCCAGGAGACGAGCCGGATCGGGCCCGTGCCGACCGGCTTGGCGTTGAATTGGTCGGGGCCCACCGCGGTGAGGTACTTCTTCGGCACGATCTGGCCGCCGTAGAACGCGAGGCGCGCCGGGAGCAGCGGGTCCGGCTTCTTCGTGTGGATGATGAGCGACGCCGGCGCCGGGGCGTCGATCCGCTCGATCGTGGTGAACACGGTTGCAACGAGCGTCTTCGCGCCCGGGTTGTAGGTGCGCTCGATCGAGAACTTCGCGTCGTCCGACGTGAACGGATCGCCGTTATGCCACTTGACTCCCTCGAGGAGCTTGAACTCCCACGTCGTCGGGTCCGTGCGCTTCCACTGCGTCGCGAGCGCGGGAAAGAGGCGGCCGTCGGGATGGCGGCTGGTCAGGTTGTCGAAGACGTTGAACGAGGCGCGGATCTCGGTGGACGAGGTGGACATGTGCGGATCGAAGCGCGAGATATCCCCGCCCTGGGCGATCGTCAATTCGCGCTTCTGCGTCGTCTGCGCGGCGGCCGGCCCCGCCCACCCGGCCTGGAAGACTCCGCCCGCCGCCGCGGCCGCCCCGGCGCCCGCGGCCCGGCGGAGGAATTCCCGACGTGACACCCGCGTTGCGATCCTTCCGCGTCGCGCCATACGCCACCCCCGATAATGCCCTGTCTGGCGCAGGACCTCCGGCCGCCTTCTGGGCCTGCGGCGCGGGCCAAAGATGCGCCTCCTGCGTGCTGGCCTGGCGAAGTGGCGGTTCCTGTTCTCCCGCCCGGGTACCCTCTCCTGCCCGTCCGGCGGCCGGATGCGCCGGCCTCACCGCACCGCAAACTCGAGCGGCGGCAGCACCACCGGAGCGGCGCCCGGCAAGCGTCTCCCGAGAAACACGACGCGCGCCTCATACGCGCCGCGACCGACCCGCCGGCCCTGCTGATCGCGCTGGTCCCATCGGATCCGATACGTGACGATGTTGCCCGGCGCGATCGTCAAACTCCCGAGTGCCTGCGCGAACATGCGGCCGCGTGACCATCGCCAGATCTCCCGGCAGTTCTCGCCGTAGAGCACGACGTCGAAGCGCTGTGCGGTCGCGAACGTCAGAGCGACCGCCGACGGTCCGGCATTGCGGATGGTCAGCGCCACGTCGACGGGCGCGGCTGCCGGGTAGATGTCGTCGCGCACGGCGGCCGAATATCGCAGCGGCCCGTCGGCCGCGCCGCCGGTGCGACGGTCGGGCCGGGCGCCCGCCCCCGAAACGGGCTCGATCCGCGCGAGCGGCGCGCACGCGGGCGTGTCGGCGGCCGGCGCCGCGGCCACGACAAGAACCGCCGCTAGGAGCGCGGCCGCGGCGCCTCGCACCGCCGTCCACCTTCGCTGCCGATGCATCACGCGCGCTCCCTCGCTTCGCCGCGGCGATTTGATCGAGCCCCATCGCCGCGTTCGCGGATGACTGCCGCAGGTCCCCGGCAGGATTGAACGTAACTGCCGCGGAAATTCGTTCCAGTTGCTCGATCGACTGCGTCAAACCGGCGGCCGCGGTGTCGTCTCCGCAATGCCGCTGGGCACAACCAAGTTCGATGCTCAGCGTCCAATCGGCGGGGGAGACGGTCGGCGCGGCACTTTGCACCAGCGCCCTTCGCGTGCGGGAACCTCGCCGCCGCGGGCGAGGCATCCTCCGTACCGCCGCCACGCTGCTCCTCGCCGTCGTGCTCGGGACGTCCGCGACCGCCTTCGCCGCCCAACAGCCGACGGAACAGCCCGCCGCGGAGCCGCCGTTCATCGGCGATATGATCGACGACGGGATCAGCCGCTACAACGCGGGGGCGCCGGCCCACGCGCTCGAGATGTTCCTGCAGGCGGCGCAGACCGATCCGGACGCATCGGCGCCGTGGATCTGGGCCGGCATCGCGGCGACCGCCGCCGGCAAGATGCAGGACGCGCCCGAGTACTTCAAGCGCGGCCTCGCGCAGACGCACAGTTCGTTGCAGGATCGGATCATCCGCGGCTGGCTCGCGCGCCTGACGGTCTTCACGACCGCCGCACCGCATCCCGCCAAGCCCGGCACGCCACAGGCAATCGCCGCGCTCGCGCGGGCGACCAACCCGCGGCTGACGACCGCGCAGGCCGAATGGCTCGGCGAGCGGCTTGTGGTCGCGGCGAAGCAGCACCAGGTCGATCCGTGGCTCGTCGCGGCGGTGATCTACGTGGAGAGCCGCTTCAACCAGGCGTCTGTCAGCAGCCGCGGCGCGACGGGGCTCGGACAGCTGATGCCGCACACCGCGCGGGCGGCGGGCATCAACCCGCGCGACGCGTGGGGCAACCTCCTCGGCACCGCGATGACGTTGAGCGCCTGCATCCGCGAGTTCCGCGACTGGCGGCTCGCCCTCGCCGCCTACAACGCCGGCTCGACCGCCGTCTACCGCTACCGCGGCATTCCGCCGTTCGCGGAAACGCGGTGGTACGTGACCGCGGTCCTCGCGATCTACCAGCACATCCGCCCCGAGTAATCGCCCGCGCCGGGATTCCCTCCGCTCCCCGGCGGCCGCGCCGTTTGGCCGCGCCCCAGGCTGGAAAAGCACGTGCATGAGGGGAAGTCTGGAGGGACCGATATGGCTCGACTGCATGACGACCGCCTTCCCATGGCGGTGCTTCCGGCGCACTCCGCGTTTCGCATCCTGCGGTTTGGATTTACGGTCGCGCCGATCGTGATGGGCGTGGACAAGTTCTTCAACGTGCTCGTGACCTGGCCGCATTACCTCGCGCCGATGATCTCGCAGATGCTGCCGGTGTCCCCGGCCACGTTCATGCAGGCCGTCGGCGTGGTGGAGATCATCGCGGGCCTGGTCGTGGCGTTCTATCCGATCGTCGGCGGATGGCTCGTGGCCGCGTGGCTGTGGGCGATCATCGCCAACCTGCTGCTGGTGCCGGGCTACTACGATATCGCGATGCGCGACTTCGGCCTGTCGCTCGGCGCCGTGGCGCTGGCGCGCCTTGCGGCCGCGTTCGCGCTCCCGGCGCAGCGCGGAGCGTTCGGAATCGAGGAACGGCGCCCCGCGGCATAACCGGCAGGTCCCGCGTGGTGCATCGGGATCGGCGGCGCGGTGGGCCGGCCCCCTCGTTTCAGAAGAACCTCCACACTCCGTGCAGGAAGTAGTAGGCCAGCACGCGTGTGCCGTACAAAATAAACCGCATCAGCAGGTAGCTGATCGCCAGCAGCTTCGCGAAGTACGCCGCCCAGAACCGCAGGTCCCGCTTCGACGTCGCCGCGGGCACGGTACCCTCACTGCTCGCAGGCCCGGACGATGGTCCCCACGGTAGAATCGCGGTCCGCCCCGCCGCGGGCGGCGCCGGACACCCAGGTCGTCAGGTCG
>DATGFS010000077.1 GCA_035308905.1 bacterium
CCCGCCGCGGCCCCGTGGAATCCGGTGGCCGGTTTTGGGGATCCGTTTGGCCGCCTCGTGTGGGCCGCGGTGGGTGACCCGGCCATGCTGCCGAGCCCATACGGCGCCGGGTGGATCGCGAACCGGATCGGCAGCTGGGAGACGTGGAGCGTCAAGTTCCAGCGCGCGTTTGGCGGCGTGACCGTCCCGGACGCGTCCCGGCACGAGGTCGAGGTCCCAGCGGACGCGGTGCTGCCGCGCCCGGGGAGCGGGGTCCTCGACCGGGTCGGTGCCGGCAGACGGGCCGCCGATATGGTGGAGTATCGGGTGCTCGCCTCCGCCTTTCACGACGGCACGGTGATGAGCGCGGGGGATGTACTGTACCCGTTCGCCTTTGCCTATCGCTGGGGCACTCCGTCTCCACGGGGCGGCGCGGCCGATGCCGGCCGCGCGTCCCGCACGTACGACCCGGCGGTCGACCGCGCCACGGTGCTGGAGCGGCGGTACCTCGACGGCGTCAAGATCATCCGCGTCCAAAAGGTCGTCAGGGATCTCGGGGCCGACCTGAAGATCCGGTACGACGTACCGATCGTGCGCGTCTACCTGACCTATGCGGGGGCGGACGCGTACACGCCGCTCCTGGCGATGCCGTGGAGCACGGTGCCGTGGCATGTCCTCGCCCTTATCGACGAAGCCGCGCGGCGCGGCATCGGCACGCTCTCCCCCGAGGCGGCGCAGGCGCGCAAGACGGCGCCCCTCGACCTCGTCCGCTCTCCCGCGCAGGAGGCTCGCCTGGCGGCCCTCGTCGACGACTTCGCTTCGAGCGGGTATGTGCCCGAGGCACTGCACGGGATCGTCAGCCCGGCGGAGGCGCGGGCGCGCTGGCGGGCGCTCGCGGCATTCTACCGCGAGCGCCATCATTTTCTCGTCACGAACGGGCCGTACCGCCTGGATCGCTGGTCGCAGCGGATCGCGGTGCTCGGCGTGTTCCGGGACCTCAGTTATCCGCTCGGGGTCGGCTCGTTCGACAAACAGGTCTACCCGCGCCGCGCGTCCATCGGAACGGTCGCGGTGCGCGGCGGCCGGATCGAGTTCCACCCCGTCGTCGAGCGCCTGTTCAAGTACGACCGCTACTACAAGATGGTCACCGAGGCGCTCGGCAGCAACACGTCCGGCGCGTACGACGATATCACCGCGGTCTGCCGGTACATAGTCGTCGGCCGCGACGGACAGGTCGCAAAAACCGGCATGGTTCCCGCGCCGGCGAACGGCGCCTTTTCGTTCAATCCCGGCGACGGCCTCCCGCGGGGCGGCTACACGATCTGGCTCGCGGTCTCCGTCAACGACAATCTCATGAACCCGCAGGTCAAGCCCATCGCCTACAGGCGGTAGCGCTCCTCAGCGGTCTCGCGTTATTGTTTCAGCGCCTTGGCCACGTCGACTTTCTGGAACTCCGCGGCGAACGCGGTCACGTACTCGACCGCGCGGTCGATGATCTGCTCGCCGCGCCGCCGCAGCGCCTCGATGTCGGCCTTGTTCACGTCCGGCGGGCTCGCGATGTCGATGTCCCAGGCGTCCACCGGAATGAGCACCGGCGCGCCGCCGAACTCGAAGTTGTTGAAGCCGAGCGGCTTGATCGCGTCCCCGAACATCTTTCGCAGCGGCGGCTGCGTGCCCCACTCGCCCTTGTAGCCTCCGCCCCGGAGGTCGGCGATCTCCGTCCCGCCGGCCGCGAGCGCGACCGCGAGCTCGACGATGTGGGTGCCGTCGGTGCAGAGCTCCGGCTGCAGGCGCTTCGTAATGTTCCACCACTCGACGATCGCGACCGCCATCCCGAGCTCGCGCACGTTGCGGCCTGCGCGCGTCAGCGGCTCGCGGTTGCCGCCGTGACCGTTCAGCACGATGACTTTCCGCGTGCCGTTGTGGTGGAGGCTGCGGCAGATGTCCGTGCAGAACGCCTCCATTGTGCTCTGGCTGATCGCGAGCGACCCCGGATAGTCCCGCATCTTGTCGTCCTCGCCGTACGTCAGCGTCGGCAGGATCATCATCCCCGTTTGCCTGCCGACGCGGTCGGCAATCGCGTCGACGGAGATCGCGTCGATGCCGATCGGGCTCGGGCCATGCCCGTGCAGCGTGCCGACCGGCAGGATCACCGTGTCGGACCGGCGGAACGCTTCCTGCGCTTCCATCCACGACATGTCTTGCAACCGGTACTTGGGCATGATCGAGGCACCCCCCCGAGGAAATTAATCCGCTCGGGTGCACCCGGGCGGACCGGCGACTTCACTGTTGTCCTGATGATGGCTTCGCGGCGGCCCTTGCCGATCCATCCCGGCCGGCAGCGATCGCGACTAACGCCGGCCGAGCCACCGGTGGTACTGGTCGGGCAGCGCAAAATAGACGGCGAGCAGGCCGCACATCAACAACCCCGCGAGGGGACGGAGTAACCCGACGCCCAGCGCTGCGATGTAGGCCACCAGCCCGGCGTTGTAGGCGCGGGTGATCGCCGCGACGAGCCTCGGATCGGCATCCGGCGCAAGCAGCCGGTCGTTTCCGCTCGCGTAGCGCCACAGCACGTTCCAGATGGTGGCGATGAAAATGAACGTCCCCGTGTACACGGCCGCCGACACCCGTTCGCCGTGCCCGACGTAGGCCGCGACCAGCGCGGTGGGAAACGGCAGGAACGTGATGCCGAGCAAGAGGAGGCCGTTCAGCACGAGGAGCGTGTGATCGGTGCGGCGGATCAGCGTAAAGTTCAGGTGATGGTTGATCCACATGATGCCGACCGTCGCGAAGCTCGTCACAAACGCGAGGTACGCCGGCCACTGCCGCAGCAGCGCCTGCCACAGCGGCGGACCGCCCGCGGCGGCGGGCGGGACCTTAAGATCGAGCACCAGCAGGGTCATGGCGATCGCGAAGACGCCGTCGCTGAACGCCTCGAGGCGCGACGTCTCCATGACAGGCGACAGGGGCGGCCCCCGTCGGTCGCCGGGCGTCGGCCCGCTCACCGGCAGCCTGTCAGGCCCCCGTCGATGATCAGTCCCGAGCCCATCGCGAACCGCGACTCATCGCTCGCCAGAAACAGCGCGGCGGCCGCGATATCTTCCGGCCTGCCCAGGTCGCCCGAGAGCTGCCGCGCCTTGACGTTGGCGAGGCCCTGCGCGTAGTCCGGGTACGACTCGCGCAGGTACCGTTCGACGAACGGGGTCAAGATCGTGCCCGGCAGCAGCGCGTTGACCCTGATGTTGTACGGCGCGTAGTCCACCTGCATCGACCGCGTCATCGCGAGCACGGCGCCCTTGGACGCGGAGTACGACGCCCGGCGCGCCAGCCCCATCTCCGCGATCGCCGACGACATGTTGATGATCGAGCCGGCGCGCTGCGCCATCATCGCCGGGACGACCGCCCGGCTCATCAGAAAAACGCCGCGGACGTTGACGTTCATGACACGGTCCCACAGATCGAGCGGCGTGTCGTGCACCGCGCCGATCCCGGCGACGCCCGCGTTGTTGAACAGCACGTCGATGCGCGTCCATCGCTCGAGGGTCCGCGCCGCCGTGCGCCCGCACGCGGACGGGTCGGTCACGTCGGTCGGGGCCGCGAGGGCCTCGCCCCCCGCGGCCCCGATCTCTTCGGCGACGCGCCCGCCGGCCTCCGCGTCCACGTCGGCCACCACCACCCGGGCTCCCTCGCGCGCGAACAGGAGCGCACTCGCGCGCCCGATCCCCGAGCCGGCGCCGGTGATGACGCAGACTTTGCCGGCCAGCCTCACTAGAGGAGCCCCGCCCCCTTGAGCCAGGTGGTGGCGGCGTCCGTGACGCTCGACCCGTTCACCACTTGAAGCTGAAGCTGCTGGCTGACCTCCGTGGTCAGCTTCGGCGCGAGCGCGTTGAGCGCCGTCGCGATGCCGGGCGCCTGTGTCAGGGCGGCGTCGCGCACGATCGGCGCCGGATGGTAGATCGGGAACAGGTGGCGGTCGTCGTCGAGCAGGACAAAGTGGTTCTTCGCAATGAGCGCGCTCGTCGTGTAGCAGACGTTGACGTCGGCCTTGCCCTGCTGGACGGCGGGAAACGTCAGCGCCTCATCGAGCACCGTGGTCCTCCCGAACGTAAAGCCGTACGCCGCCTTCATCCCGGGGAGGACGTTCGGATCGCTGGTGCCGTCGGGCGGGGACGCGACGGTCAGCTTCGGGGCCGCCGCCGCCAGCTGGCTGACCCTCGTCCCGAGCTTCGCTCCCCGCGCCTGGGTCGTGCAGATCCCGTAGGTGTCGTTGAGCGGTGACATCGCCAGCCAGGTGATGTGGAACTGCTTCTGGTAGCCGGCCTTCACGAGAGCGTAGTCCTTTTGGTCGTCGTGCGTGGTCTTGAGCTTCAACCGCGCCAGCCCGGTCGCGGTGAACTCCGGGTACAGATCGATCTGACCGCTCACGATGGCGTTGTGAACGATGTCGTTGGTGCCGAGCTTGGATTTTTCGGTGACGTCGAATCCGGCCTTCCGGAGCACAAGCACGTACACTTTGGTCAGCAACTGCGCTTCGGTATCGAGCTTGCCTCCGACGGTGAGGTGCGGCTTGCCCGCGGCCGCCGCTCCGGGACTGCTTCCCGGGACGATCGCGCTCACGAGCGCCCCGATCACGAGCACCGCCAGCAGCTGTCCTTGGAACAATCCGCTTCTGCGCTTCGCCACGATCTCCATCCTCCTCTCGAATGTCACCGCTTCGCTACTCGAAGGACCGTACCCGCAGTCCCGGCGACGTGAGCGCGCGCTCCACCGCGCCGAGTCCGAGTTCTGTGCACAACGCCAGGATGGACACCGGCACCGTGCCCGCCAGGATCTGCGTCATGTCGACCTGGTAGAGCCCCGACAGGATGTAATCTCCGTACCCGCCTGCGCCGATGATGGCGGCGAGCGTGGCGGTGGCGATGATCTGCACGCCGGAGGTGCGGGCGCCGGACGCGACGATGGGCAGGAGGAGGGGCGCCTGAATACGCAACGCGATCTGCCGGCCGGTCATTCCCATACCCCGGGCCGCGTCGATAACGGCGGGATCGACGCCCCGCAGACCGGCCCATGTATTCAACAGCACGGGGGGGATCCCTAGGACCGTGAGCGCGACGAAGGCCGGCGTAAAGCCGAGTCCGAGATACGGAATCGCGAACGCCAGAAAGGCGACGATCGGAATCGCCCGCATCATGCCGCTCACGTTGACCGCGAGAAAGGCGAACAGGGGCCGCCGCGCGGCCCAGGCGCCCGCGGCGGCCCCGATGACGATCGCCGCGACGAGCGAGGCCGCGCACAGCTCCAGGTATTGCACGGTGTGCCCCAGGTAGTCGGCGCCGGGACTCGCCACGAACCGCAGCAGCGCCGCCATCACCGGTTCACCGCCGCCGTCCGCCACCGCCCCGCGGCCGTCTCGATCGCCAGCAGCAGCAGGTCGGCCGCCACGGCGACCGCCCCGACGACGACGCCGCCCGCGAAGACCTCGTCGTAGTTGGCGTTTTGGATGCTGCCGAAGATCAGGTCGCCGAGTCCGCCCGCGCCGACCAGGGAGGCGAGCGACGCGATCCCGATCGTCGTCACCGTGGCGACGCGCACGCCGGCGATCACGAGCGGCAGGGCGAGCGGCGTCACGACCCGGCGCAGCAGCTGCCCCCGGCTCATGCCCATGGCGCGGCCGACGTCGAGCAGGAGGGGATCGATCGCCTGGATCGCCGCCGCGGTGTTCCGGATCAGCACCAGCTGCGCGTAGAGCACGAGCGGGACGACGATCGTCGTGGTGCTGAGTCCGGTGATCGGCACGAGCACGGCGAGCAGCGCGAGGCCCGGAATCGTGTACAGGAAGCCGGCGACGCCCACGACCGGCAGGTGGAGTCCGCGGTAGCGGGCGACGGCGACGCCGAGCGGCAGAGCGATGACGACCGAGATTCCCATCGCGATGCCGACGATCACCAGGTGCTGCGCGAGGAGGTTCGGTATGCTCGACGAGTCGCCGAGCGCATAACTCCCCGGGTTCAGCAGGAATCGCACGTCACCGAGCCGTCCTCTCCGGCACAGAACCTCCGGCCGCTTCGCTGCCTCCTGCCGGGCGGCCGGCCTCTCTCAAGGCGGTGATCTCGCGCGCGAGGCCGGCGAGCGTGACATAGCCGGCCGGGTCCTCCGTCCCGTTGGCGGCCACGGCCAGCGCCGGGGCGCCGGTCTCGAGCAGCGCCAGCAGCGCCTCCAAGAGAGTCGCGTCGGCGCGGAGACGCACGGGTGACGACGGCCGTGCGGGCCCGGTAGGCCGCTCCAGGGCGACCGAAATAGGCAGGTATTCGAGCTGGCGCAGAATCGCGTCCGCGCCGATGAGGCGGCGGACAAAATCGTCGGCGGGACGGGTCAGCAGCTCCACCGGCGTGCCGGCCTGCACCAGGCGGCCCTCCGACATGATCGCGATCAGGGATCCCAGCCGGAACGCCTCGTCCACGTCGTGGGTCACGAAGACGATCGTCGTCCTCACCCCGCGTTGGATTCTGAGGAGTTCGGCCTGCAGCCGGCGTCGCGTGATCGCGTCGAGCGCCCCGAACGGCTCGTCCATGAGGAGGATACCGGGCGCGGTGGCGAGCGCACGCGCGATCCCCACGCGCTGCTGCTCCCCGCCGGAGAGCTGGCGCGGGTACCGTGTACGGTACTCCGCCGGCTCAAGGCCGACGAGGGTCAAGAGCTCGTCGGCGCGCCGCGCCATCTCGTCCTTCGGGCGGCCGGCGACCTCGCCGGTCAGGCGAACGTTCTCGGCGACGGTCATGTGGGGGAACAGACCGACCTGCTGGATGACGTACCCGATGCGGCGGCGCAGCGCGATGGGATCTTCCTGGAGGACGTCGCGGCCGTCGATCACAATCGCGCCCGAGGTCGGCTCGACGAGCCGGTTGACCATCCGGAGCAGCGTCGTCTTGCCGGCGCCGGAGGTGCCGAGCAGCATGCAGATCGCGCCTTCCGGGACATCGAACGTCACCCCATCGACCACCGGGCGGTGGGCGCCGGGGTAGACCTTGGTGACGTCCCGGAACGCGATCTTGGTCACGCGGAGTTCAATTACCTGGTTGCCGGCCGCTTGTCGGCCGGCGGAGGAGCGGGACCCCAGAACGCCGACCGGCTGTTGCGCATGCGGATGTCCCGGCGCCTACCGCGCCGTCCAGCCCTGGTCGACGAGGAACGTCGTGCCGGTGATGCCGCTCGCGAGGTCGCTGCACAGGTACCGCACGGCGCCGGCGATTTCATCCGGCTCGAGCAGCCGCTTGATCGCCGCCGGTTCGAGCATGATCTTCTCCACCACGTCCTGGGGCGGGATGCCGTGTACCTTCGCCTGGTCCGCGATCTGTCCTTCGACGAGCGGCGTGCGCACGTAGCCGGGACAGATGGCGTTCGCGGTGATGCCGTGCTCGGCCGCCTCGAGGGCGAGCACCCGCGTGAAGCCCACGATGCCGTGCTTGGCCGCGGTGTACGCGCTCTTGAACGGAGACGCGACCACGCCGTGGATCGACGCGATGTTGACGACGCGTCCCCAGCGGTTGGCCATCATGTGCGGCAGCGCGTACTTCGTGCAGAGGAAGGTGCCCGTCAGCATGACGCCGATCAGGAGCTGCCACTTCTCCTCCGGGTACTCGTGGATCGGCGCGATGTATTGGAGCCCGGCGTTGTTGACGAGGATGTCGAGGCGGCCGAGACTCCGGGCGGCCTCGCCGATGAACCGGCGCACGTCGTCGGGCTTGCTCACGTCCCCTGTAACGGTGATCGCGCGGCCTCCCGCGCGCTCGATCTCGGACGCAACCGCGCGCGCCGCGTCCGGCCGGACGTCCGCGATGCACACCGCGGCGCCGCCGGCGGCCAGCGCGAGCGCCGTGGCCCGCCCGATCCCGCTGCCGGCGCCCGTCACGACGGCCGCCTTTCCCGCAACGTTCAGGTCCCAGGCCGGCACGAGCCTCACCCCTTCACGGATCTGCGCACTGCGACTCTTCGTCGGAGCCGGCGCGCCCTCCCTGCCCCGTCTGACGGGCCCTCCGGCCGCTTGCGGGACGGACCCGCGGCGCGTATGCTGAGCGGAGATTGGACGGGCCGGTCTATCGATTGATCCGCGGGGCGGTGCGCGGTTTGGCGCGCGCGCTATTCCGGCTTCGGGCCGTCGGCGTCGAACGCCTCCCGGCGCTCGGGCCCGCGGTGCTCGTCGCCAACCACATCAGCTGGCTCGACCCGATCATTGTCCCGCTCGTCTTGCCGCGCAAGCCTGGATTTCTCGCGATGGAAGAGTTGTGGCGGATGCCGGGCGTCGCCTGGGTGATGCGCACGTACGGCCCGCTGGCCATCCCGCTGCGGCGCCAGGCCATCGACACGACCGCGCTGCGCCGGGCGGCGGAGGCGCTGCGGCAGGGCGCGTGGCTGATCGTCTTTCCGGAGGGCGGGATTCCGCCGGCCGGTGAAGTACGGCCGTTTCATCGGGGCGCGGCGATGCTCGCGGCGCGCGCGGGCGCGCCGATCGTCCCGATTGCGATCGTCGGAACGGACGACGCCCTCCCGCTCGGCCGCATCATCCCGCGCCGGCGTCCGATCACGGTATACGTGGGCGATCCGATCACCGTGCCGGCCGGCGACCGGAACGCGCTCGGAGACGCCGTCGCACAAGCGGCGGCCCAAATCCGCGCCATGCTCGCCGCGGCGCGCGCCGGCACGGACGCGAAGGCGTAGACAGGCGGCCGGCCGAACCTCCCTCCCATGGCGTACGTCGGCACTCCGCTGCGGCGGCGGGAAGATCGCCGCCTCCTGACCGGCGCCTCGCGGTTTCTCGACGACATCCGGCTGCCCGGCATGGTCCACGCCGCGATTGTCCGATCGCCGCACGCCCACGCCCGCGTCGTGCGCCTGGATGTGCAGGCGGCGCTCGCGATGCCCGGGGTCGTCGCGGTGCTGACCGGGCGCGACCTGGGCTCGCCGGTGCCCCGGATTCCCGCAGTCCCGATGTTCCCCGGCGTCGCGAAGGCGACGCACCCGCTCCTGGCCGAGGATACCGTCCGCTACGTCGGCCAACCGGTCGCCGTGGTCGCGGCGGTCAGCCGGTACGCCGCGGAGGACGCGGTTGACGCGGTGCGCGTCGAGTACGAGCCGCGGCCCGCCGTGGTCGACTTGGACGCCGCGGTCGCGGCGGGCGCCCCCGTGCTGCACGAATCCCTTGGCGGCAACGTCGTCTTTACCCGCGACGTGCGGGCGGGCGACCCCGAGGCCGCGTTTCGCGATGCGGCCGCGGTCATCGAGGCCACATTCGAGCAGCCCCGTCTCGCCGGGATGCCGCTCGAGTGCCGCGGCGTCCTGGCACGGTACGACGCGGCGTCCGGCCGGTTCGAGATCACCCTCTCGACCCAGTCGCCGCATGGCGCGCGTGAGACCCTCGCCGGACTCCTCGGCGTCGAGCCGGACCACGTCCGCGTGATAGCTCCGGACGTCGGCGGCGGATTCGGGGTTAAGGGCATTGACTACCCGGAAGAAGCACTCGCCGCGCTGCTGGCCCGCCGCCTGCAGCGGCCGGTCGCCTGGGCGGAGGACCGCCTCGAGGACCTCAGGAGCACCGTGCAGGGACGGGGACAGCGGGCGCGTCTGCGCGCCGCCGTGTCCGCTGATGGGACCATCACGGGGGTCGAGGGCGATATCCTGGCCGACCTCGGAGCGTACTGCTACTCCGTCACCGCGATCATTCCGACCTTGACGACGCTCGTCGGGCTCGGCGCCTACCGCATCCGGAACGTCCGGCTTCGGATGCGGGGCGTCGCGACGACGAAGGCGCCGGGCGGTCCCTATCGCGGCGCGGGCCGCCCGGAAGGCGCCTATTATATAGAACGTCTGATCGATCTCGCCGCGGCGCGGCTCGGCCTGGACCCCGCGGACGTCCGCCGGCGGAACTTCATTCAGACGTTCCCGTACAAGGGCGCCACCGGCCTCATCTACGACTCGGGGGACTACCCGGCGCTGCTCGACCGGGCGCTACGCCTGGCGGACTACGACCGATGGCGAAGGGAACAGGCCCGGCGGCGGCGCGAGGGCGGTCTCCCGCTCGGAATCGGGCTGTGCACGTGGATCGAGACCGCGGGCGGCGGCGAGACGTGGGAGACCGCGAGCGCGCGGGTCGAGGGGTCCGGCCGGGTGACGGCCGTCACCGGGTCGTCGCCGCACGGGCAGGGCCTCGCGACCGCCCTGAGCCAGATCCTCGCGGACGGACTCGGCCTGACGCCGGAGGACGTCACGGTGCTGCACGGCGACACGGACGCCATCCCGGAGGGTGTCGGTACGTTCGCGAGCCGGTCGCTGTCGCTCGGCGGATCCGCGATGGCCGGCGCGGCGTCGGACTTGAAAAGGCGCATCATCGCCGCGGCGGCGAGACTTCTCGAGGCCGCCCCGCGGGACATCACCCTCGAGGGCGGCCGGGCCGGGGTGCGCGGCGTGCCGAAGCGAACGTTGACGTTCCGGGAGATCGCCGCGCGGGCCGGCGAGCCGCTTGAGGCGAGCACGCGCTTCGAATCGGAGCGGGTGATGACGCCGTCGGGGGCGCACGTCGCCGTGGTCGAGGTCGACCCCGAGACCGGGGCCATCAAGGTCCTCTCATACGTTGCGGTGAACGACTGCGGCCGCGTGGTCAACCCGCTCCTGGTCGAAGGGCAGGTACACGGCAGCCTGGCGCAGGGGTTCGCGCAGGCGCTGCTCGAGCAGGTCGTCTACGGCGACGACGGCCAGCCGCTCACGGGGTCGCTCATGGACTACACCGCCCCGACCGCGGCCGATCTGCCGCCGGTTGTGTCCGCGATGCAGGAAACGCCGTCGCCGCTCAACCCGCTGGGTTCGAAGGGCATCGGCGAATCCGGAACGATCGGCGCGCCCCCCGCCCTCGTCAACGCGGTCCACGACGCGCTGCGCCCGCTCGGCGTGACGGGCATCGATATGCCGATGACCCCGGACCGGGTGTGGCGGGCGATCCGCGACGCCTCGTCTAGTCCCGCTGCCAGCGGTACCCGTCCGCCGCGCGGGTAATCCGGCCCCAGGCAGGAAACCGGTCGTGCGAAAAGACCAGCACGCTTTCGTGGCCTGACTGGTCGGCGAGCAGGCGGCGGCGCGACGCCGCGAGGGCCGCGACGTCGCGGTTCGGGGGCGCCCAGTCCACGTGCTCGACCTCGCACGGCAGGTGGAACAGGTCGCCGAGATAGTAGAACCGCCGGTCGCCGGACGCGACGCGCACGTGGCAGTGTCCCGGCGTCTCCCCGGGGGAGGCGATCATCGCCACGCCGGGCGCCACCTCGCGCTCCCCATCCACCAGATCGAGCAGGCCCCGCTGCGCGGCCAATCCGAGGCGGCGCACCAGGGCGCTGTCCGGCTGCTTCCGCGTCGGGTGCTCCTCCCAGTCCCGCCGCCCGATGACGTGACGCGCGTTCGGAAAGCGGAGCGCCAGATCCGCGCCGCGCTCCGCCGCCACGCCGGCCAGATGGTCCTCGTGAGCATGCGTGATCAGCACGTGCGTCACCGAACCCGGGACCACGTCGATGCGGCGCAGCGCGGCTTCGAGGCCGGGCGAGCGCGTGAGGCCCGGCCACTTGGCGGCGAACTCGCGGGCCCACGCCGACGACGGCACGTCGCAGCCGGGGTCGATGACGACCGACGCGCCGCCGAGGCGGA
>DATGFS010000078.1 GCA_035308905.1 bacterium
TTCCAGCGACACGCGCGACGCGACCAGGACGCGGCTCAGGATGTCGCGCCCGAGATCGTCCGTGCCCAACGGGTACCGGCCGCCCGGCGGGTGAAGGATGTCGAGCACGTGCGGGGCCGACGGTGGATACGGCGCGAGCCACTGACCGCCGAGGGCCACCAGGAGAAAGAACAGCATGATCGCGGCCCCGGCGATCGCGCGCGGATTGCGGACGAACCGCTGCCAGGGACCCCGCCGCGGGCCCGCCCGGACGGAGCGTGCCGGGAACGCGGCGCCCACGACCGCGCTCATCCGTGCCGGATCCGCGGATCCAGGTAGAGGTAGCCCAGGTCCGCGAGCAGATTGCTGACGACGACCAGCATCCCCGCGATGGTCGTCGTCGTCAGCACCGTCGGATAATCCCGCGACAGGGCCGCGCTCACCGCGAGACGGCCCAGGCCCGGCAGGGCGAAGATGGACTCCACGATCACGGAGCCGCTCAAGAGGAACGGCAGCAGCAGCGCCATGATCGTCAGCACCGGCAAGAGCGAGTTGCGCGCCACGTGCTTCAGCAAGACGGTGCGCTCCGCGAGGCCCTTGCTGCGCGCGACCTGGACGTAGTCTTGGCTCAGCGCGTCGAGCAGCGACGACCGCGCGTACCGGACCAGGACCGGCAGGATGCCGAGCGCCTGCACGATCGTCGGCATGATCAGAAACCGCCAGATGACGAACGGCGAGTACCCCGTGGCGCCGGTCGGCCGGATGCCGCTCGCCGGCAAGAGGCCGAGCTGCTCGGTCAAGAAGAAGATCAGCAAGAGGCCGAACCAGAACGTCGGCAGCGAGATGCCGAGCAGCGAAAACAGCGTCGCCGCGTGATCGACCACGCTGTAGGGGCGGACCGCGGAGACGAACGCGATCGGGATCGCGAGCGCCCCGGTCAGCGCGAGCGACGTCGCCGTCAGGATCAGGGTCGTCGGCAGCGCCTCGGCGACCTGGCGCGTCGTCGGCCGGCGGTCGCCGAAGCTGCGAAGGCGGCCCGTGAAGAGGTCCGCCATCATCGAGACGTACTGGACCGGGATGGGACGGTCCATGCCGAGCTCGTGCCGGAATTGGGCGATGTCGGCCGACCCCCGCTGCTCCGGCGGGATCAGAAAGAGCACCGGATCCCCCGGCGCCAGCACCAGCAGCCCGAAGGTGATCGCGGTGATGCCGAAGACCAGGGGAACGAGCGCGAGCAGCCGCCGGGCGAGAAAGCCGGCCACGGAGCGCCTGGGGGGGTCCCGGCTCCCCCTACCGCACCGCCCAGCGCGGCACGGAACCGAAGAACCCGCGCAGCGAATCGATGCCGGTCGGCAGCGTAAAGCGCTTCCGCACACCCCAGATCACGTCGGGCCGGATGGTCAGCACGTGCGGGACGTCCTGAATGATGAGCTGCTGAATCTGTGAGTAGAGCGCCTTCTGGCGCGCGCGGTCGCGCGTGAGGATGGCGTCGTCGAGCAGCTTGTCCAGTTGCGGATTGCTGTACCCGATGACTTGGGCGCCACTCCCGGTGCTCTTGAAATTGTCCTCGAGCTCGGTCTGCGGCGGGAAGAGCAGATTGAACCACGCGATGCCGACCACTTCGATGTTGCCGGCCGGCGAGAAGTACCGGCCGAAGAAGTCGCCCCGCTCGTGCGCCTCCACCTCGACGTCCATGCCGATCGCGCGCAGATACTGCTGGACCAGCAGCGCCTGATTCTGATACTCCTTGCCGGCGAGGAACCCGTACTTGAACTTGAACCGCTGCCCGCCCTTCTGGAGGACGCCGTCCGAACCCGGGGTCCACCCGGCCTCCGCCAGCAGCTGCTTCGCCTTGGCCGGATCGTAGGTGTAGCCCTTGATGCTCTTGTCGAACTGCCAGAGGCTGGGGTGGATCGGGCTCTGCGGCACCGTGCCGAGGCCCTGGTACAGCGCGCGCAGCATCTCCGGGCGGTTGATCGCGTACGCCATCGCCTGCCGCACGCGCACGTCCTGGAACATCGGCAGCCGGAAGTTCGGCGCGAACCAATAGAACGTGTCGCCCGGCACCCGCAGGACCTGGACCTGCGCGTCCCGCTGGAAGCTCCGGTACGCTTCGGGGAGGATGCGGCCCGCGTCGATGTTGCCGGCCCGCAGCTCCGCGAGCACCGTCGCGTCCTCGGGGATCAGTTTCAGCACCACCCGCGGCAGCGCCGGCGCGCCGCCCCAGTATCCCGGGGAGGCGTCGAAGGTGATGCTCTCCCGCTCCCGCCAATCGGCCAGGCGGTAGGGACCGGCGCCGATCGGCTTCCGGGTGAACGGCGCTTCCTGGAGGCGCGCGACGTCGATGCCCGCCAGCGCCTTCGCCGGCAGGATCGGGGCCGTGCCGATCTGCTCGTAGAAGAACGGATACGGCCGGTTCAGGATGAAGCGAATCGTCCGTGGGTTGACCACGGTGATGCCGGTGACAGACGAACTCTTCCCGGCTTTATGCTCCGGCCCGCCCGCGATTTCGAGCAGCGAGGGCGGGGTCGTCGGGTACTTCGGATGCAGGTACAGCTCGTAGCTGGCCTTCACGTCCTGCGCGGTGATCGGCGTGCCGTCCGAGAACTTGGCGTCGCGCAGGGTGACGAGGTACGTCTTCCCGTCGGGCGACACGGGGTATTGGGCCGCCAACCGGCCCACTACGTTGCCCTGCGGGTCCACCCCGGTCAGGGAGTCGTTGAGCAGCAGGCTGACATAGCCCGTGACCGCCTCGCTGCTGCCGAGGATGCGAATCGGCAGCCCCCAGATCGCGATGACCGCCTGGGCAGGACCCTGTCCGCGGGCGGGCAGGCCTGCCAACCCCGCGACCAGCAGCACTGCCAGGACGAGCGCGCCGACACTCCGCTTCATTAAGAAACTCCCCCCTGTCAGGATTTCTTGCGCGGCCGGACTTCGACGCGCAGTATCGACTCGAGCCCGCGGATCATCGCGGTGCTGTCCTGAGATCCGTACCCGAAAGCCCGGGCAAGCTGCATCAGCTCGACCGCGCCGTTGGCCACCGGCAGCGGAACCGTCATCTCGCGCGCGAGCGCCGTGGCCTGCCGGATGTCTTTGTAGGCGAGGTCCAGCCGGAAGTTGACGCGCTCGAACTCTCCGGCGAAAACCTTTGGCACCATCCCCTGCAGCGCGGGGCTGTTCGACGTCGAGGAGGCGAGCATCTGGAAGAACTGCTCGACGTCCAGGCCGGCGGCCGAGGCGAACGCAAACCCCTCGGCGATCCCGGCGCTCGTGATAATGCCGATCATGTTCTGGATCAGCTTCGCCGTGTGCCCGGCCCCGACCGGGCCGAAGTGGTAGATGTGGGCGCTCATCGCTTCCAGCACCGGGCGCACGTCGGCCAGCGTAGAGGCCTCGCCGCCGACCATAATGGTCAGCGTGCCGTCCTGCGCGCCTTTCGGACCGCCGGTGACGGGCGCGTCGAGAAAACGCCCGCCGGCGGCCGTCACGCGCGCCGCGAGCCGGCGTGTCTGCGGCGGGAAGCTCGTCCCCATGTCGATGAGCGTCTGGCCGGCGCCGATCAACGAGGTCCCCGGCCCGGCGAACACGGTGGCTTCGACGTCGTCCGCGGTCGGCAGGACCGTAATGGTGATCTGCGCCCCCCGGATCGCCTCCGCGGCGCTCTTCGCTTCCGTCGCGCCGCGCGCGATTACGCGCTCGATCGACGCCCGTGATCGGTGCGGCACGACGACGACCTGGTGCCCCGCGCCCAATAGGTGGTTCACCATGGGCTCGCCCATGAGACCCACGCCGAAAAACGCGATCTTTGCCATCCGCACGCTCCTTCTCTTCGCAGAGCCTCCGACTGATTCAGTTCCGGCCGGAGGACTCCTGTTATCAGGACGAGAACGCGGTGAAACTATGGCCGAACGTCCACGCGTCTCCACGGATCACGTGCTCGTCGCGGTGCGGGACCTTGCCGACGCCGCCCGCAGGTTCGAAACCGCGTATGGGCTGCGCGCACTCCAGGGCGGGCGCCACCCGGGCGTCGGCACCGCCAACATGATCGTCCCGCTGGGAGAGACCTACCTCGAGCTCATCGCCGTCGTCGACCCGGAGGAAGGCCGGCGGTCGCCCACCACACGCCGCATCAGCCGGGCGGTCGAGGAGGGCCGGACCTTTGCCACGTGGGCCGTGCGCACCGACAACCTCGACGCGCTGCGCGAGCACCTGCTGGCGCACGGCCTCGAGCTCGCCGCCCCCGTCGCCGGCGCCCGCGAGCGCCCCGACGGAGTCACCCTCCGCTGGCGGAGCCAGATGCTGGTGACCCCCGGCGACCCGAGCGTGCTGCCGTTCCTGATCGAGTGGCAGGTGCCGCCCGGCCAGCACCCCGCCCAGGCGGCGGCCGATCACCCCTCCAAGGCGCGGGGCATTCGCACCGTCCGGTTGGGCGATCCGGATCCCGGCGCCGCGGCCGCGCGGTTTCGGACGCTCTTCGGCGACGACCTCAACGTCGCGTTCGAGCGCGCCGTGATGAGCGGCGTCGCGGCCGTCGAACTGGACACCCCCAGCGGCGCGCTCACCATCGCCTAACGCTGCGGCTTGAATAGACCCCGCCCGACGGCGGCGATCTTGCCGTCCGGGCCCGCCACTTCCACGTCGGCGACCGCGAGCGAACGGCCGACGCGGACCGGCCGCGCGGTGGCGACGAGGTCCCCGGACTTCACCGGACGCAGATAGTCCACCCGCAGATCGACCGTCACCACGTCGTAGCCGATCACCGCGATGATGGCGAAGGTGCCCGCGATATCGATCAACGAGGCGATCGCGCCCCCGTGCACGTACTGGGCGGGCGCGTCGTCGCCGGCGATGAGGTTCGCGTGAAACGGCATCCGGACGGCCACCCCGTCCGCCGCCGCCCGGACCATTTCCAAATTCAACAGCCGCGCGTACGGCGACTGCCGCAGCACCTCCGGAAGCGTCGCGAGCGGGAAGATCGACACTAGGTGCCCCCCTTCAGCGTCCCCACAGCCTCGACCGCGCGCGCGCGGAGCGTCAGCCGATCCACCTTGCCCGTGCTGCCGAGCGGGGCCTGCTCGACGAAGAAGACCTCGCGCGGATGCGCGTAGGCCGGGCCCCGCGCCAGGAAGAACTGCTTCAGCTCGTCGGCCGTGGCCGACCGCCCCTCGTGCAGCACGACGAACGCGACCGGCGCCTCGCCTTTCACGGCGTGCGGCACCGGCACGACGAACGCCTCGCGCACTGCGGGGTGCAGCAGCAGCAGGTCTTCGACCTCCTTCGGATACACGTTCTCGCCGCCGACGTTGATCATGTCGTCGGCGCGCCCCAGGATGTAGTAGTAGCCCTGCTCGTCGGCCCGGACCAGGTCCCCGGTGTGCAGCCACCCGTCGCGGTCGAACTTGGCGGCGGTGAGGTCGGGCGCCTTGTAGTAGCCGCGGGCGAGCCCGGGGTTGCGCGTCCAGAGCTCCCCCGGCTCCCCCGCCCCGGCCTCGCGGCCGTCGTTCGTCACCACGCGGATCTCGCAGCCCGGCAGCGGCAGGCCGGTGCTGCCGATTTTGCGCGGACCGAACCGCGGGTTTTCAAACACGACGGGGCCGCCCTCGGTGAGGCCGTAGCCCTCGCTGATGCTCGCGCCGAACGTCTCCTCAAACTCGCGCAGCAGGTCGGGCGGCACCATGGCCGAGCCGCACGCCGCCCACCGCAGCGACGTCACGTCGTACTCCGCGAGCAGGCGCTTCTCGTTGAGGACCAGGCGGAACATCGCGGGGGTGCCGGTGATATACGTGCAGCGGTGCCGCGCGATCGCCTTGATCACCTCGGCGGCGTCGAAGCCGGGCAGGATCACAAGCGTCCCGCCGCTCATCAGGATCGGCTTCACGGCCGCGGCCATCGCGTTCTTGTGGTAGAGCGGCACCGCCACGAGCGCGCGGTCGCTCTCGTCGAGCATCATCACGCGCCGCACCATCTCGGCGTTCCAGTACTGGCCGGCGTGGGTCAGCAGCACGCCCTTCGGCCGGCCGGTCGATCCCGACGTGTACGGCTGCATACAGATGTCGTCCGGCGCCACGGCGGCGCTCTCGAACTCCGCCGGCGCCTCCGCGAGCAGCCGGTCGTACGACAAGGCCCCTTTCGGCGGCTCGCCGGTGATGACGAACGCGCGGAGCGCCGGCACGTCCGCGCGCAGGCGCTCCGCCAATTCCCGCAGCGCCCCGGACGCGACCAGCACCTGTGCGTCCGAATGCTCCACGCAGTACCGCAGCGTCTCGTAGCCCAGCCGGATGTTGAGGGGGACCGGGACCGCCCCGGCGCGCATGCTGCCGAAGAGGGCCTCCACGAACGGCCACTCGTTCGGAAAGAGGAGCGCCACGCGGGAGCCCGCGGCCGCGCCGAGGCCCCGCAGCATCCCGGCGACGCGCTGCATCCGCGCGTCGAGCTGCCGGTACGAGAGGGTGACCTCGCCCTGGATCACGGCCGGCCGGTCCGGGAACGCGCGCACCGGCACGTAGGCCAGGTCGCCGAAGTTGCGGCGGTACGCGGGGTCCCCGGCCGGTGGAGCCGCCGCGCTATTCGAGTGGATGGATGATCACCTTCCCGACCGCCTCTCGGTCCTCGAGCAGCCGCTGCCCCTCGGCCGTCTGCGCGAGCGGCAGCACGCGGTCGATGACCGGGTGGATCCGGCCGGCGCGCACGGCGGAGAGGAGCGCTTCCAGTTCGGCACGCGTCCAGCCGTCCGAGCCGATGATCGTCAACTCCCTGACCCAGACGTACCGCAGATCGGTCCGGGCCTCGAAGCCCGTGGTGGCGCCGCAGGTCAGCAGCCGGCCGCCCTTCCGGAGACTGCGAATGCTGCGCGGCCAGGTCTCTTCACCCGTGTAGTCGACGACCACGTCGACGCCGCGCTTGCCGGTGAGCCGCCACACTTCGCGGTCGAACTCGACGTCGCGGTAGTTGATCAGCTGGTCGGCGCCGAGATCGCGCAGCTTGCCCAACTTGTCTTCCCGCGAGGCCGCGGCGTACACCGTGCAGCCGGCCATCTTGGCGATCTGCACGCACGCGGTGCCGACGCCGCCGGCCGCGCCGAGGACCAGGACGCTTTCGCCGGCTTGGATGGCCCCGCGCGTCAAGAGCATCCGCCACGCGGTGCCGTACGCGATCGGCAGCGCCGCCGCCTCGTCGAACGGCACGTCGCCGGGCAGCGGGATGAGATTGGCCGCGGGCACGAGCGCGTACTCCGCGAGGCCCCCGGGGACGTCTTCGCCGATCGCGCCGCCCGGGACCGCCGGATCCACCAGCACACGCTGCCCCGCGGCAATCCCGGTGACGCCGGCGCCGAGCTCGGCCACGGTCCCCGCGATGTCGCCGCCGGAAATGAAGGGCAGCGGCGTGTGCTTGCCCGGCATACCGCGCCGCACGAAGATGTCGAGGTGGTTGAGGCCGCAGGCGTGCACCCGCACCACGGCCTGTCCCGGGCCGGCCTGGGGCACCGGCACGGCCTCGTCAAGTCGCAGCTTGTCGCGGCCGCCGTGCTCGCGGATGACGATGGCGCGCATCCCGGTCATCCCGACACCCACACCGGTCCGGATCGGGCCCTCACGACGGCGCGTCCGGCGCCGGGTAATGATGGCTGTCATACCGTTCTTTCGGGGCCTGGAGCAGCACGTAGCAGACTTCGTCCTCGGCGCAGGAGACCTCATGCGGCGTCTCGGGCTCGACAAGCACGACCGTCCCCGGGTCGAGCGCCTGGTCGCGCGCCGCGCCGTGCTCGTCCCACGTGCGAATCCGGCCCCGGCCGCGGACGCCGAAGAAGATGTCGTCGATCGCGCTGTGCGTGTGGGCGGGGATGCGCTGCCCCGCCCGGAGCCGGAAGACCGAGGCCTGGGACCGCGAGGTCTCAAAGAGCGTGGCGCAGGCGATCCGCTGACCCGCGACCTCGATAGTGCGGCCCTCCTCCTCCAAACTCGCCACGGCCTGTCTCAGGTCGAAGAACGCCGCGGGCTTCATCTCATCGTCCTCCTTCAGACCCGGTGCCTGGGGTCCAGGTAATCCCGGACCGCATCCCCGAGGAAATTGAACGCCAGCACCGTCGAAAAAATTGCCGCGCCCGGAAATCCGGCGATCCACCACGCCTGCGGCAGTTCGCGCCCCGCGCTTACCATGGACCCCCACTCCGGCGTGGGCGGGACCGCGCCGAGGCCGAGGAAGCTCAGGCCGGCGGCGGTGACCACGGCCGAGCCGAGGTCGACCGTCGCGAGCACGATGATGCTCGCGCGGATGTTCGGCACGATCGCGCGGAGCAGGATCCACAGCGGCCGCTGCCCGATCGCCACCGCCGCGTCGACGTATTCCATGCGCCGGATGTTCAACACCTCGCCGCGGGCCAGCCGCGCGTAGGTGGGCCACCATACCAGCACCATCGCCAGCCCCGCGTGCAGCACGCCGGGTCCCAGCGCGACCGCGATCGCCATCGCCAGGATGATCGACGGAAACGCCATGATCACTTCCGTCGCGCGCATGATGAATTCGTCGACGGCGCCGCCGGCATATCCCGAGACGGTGCCGAGCGCCATGCCGGCGACGGCGGCCACCGAGACGACCCCGACCCCGATCAGCAGCGTGACGCGGCCGCCGTACAGCACGCGGGTCAAGATGTCGCGGCCGAGGTCGTCCGTCCCGAACAGATGCCGCGGCTCCGGCGGCTGAAGCGTCTCGTTCGCGCGCTGCTCGTCGTACCCGTACGGCGACAGAAGCGGCGCCGCCGCGGCCAGGACCGTCCACACCACGAGCACGATGAGCCCCGCCGCGACGCCCACCGTCCGCCACTGGCGCCGCGATTGGACCGCGCGGACCATCTCCGCGACTTCCACCGGGTCGGCGGGGCGCACCGCCGCCTCGAGGCTACTCATACCGGATGCGGGGGTTGATGTAGGCGTAGAGCACGTCGACGACGAGGTTGAGCGCGACGTAGAACACGCCGACCACGAGGGCGACGCCCATGATCGCCGGGAAATCCAGGTTGTCCGCGGAGCTGAACGCGTAGCGGCCGAGGCCCGGCCACGAGAAGATCGCCTCGGTCAGCACGGTCCCCGACATCAACTGGGCGTACAGGATGCCGATCACCGTGATGATCGGAATCAAGGCGTTGCGCACGGCGTGGCGCCAGACCACGCGGGCTTCCGCCAATCCCTTGGCGCGGGCGGTGCGCACGTAGTCCCGGGCGAGCACGTCCACCACCGTGGCCCGCGTGATGCGGGCGATGAAGCCCACCCCCACCGTGCCGAGGACGACGGCCGGCAGCACGAGGTGCGCGAGCGCGTTCCGGAACACGGGCCAGTTGCCGCGGAGCAGGCTGTCGACGACGTACATGCCCGTGATCGGAAGGCCCGGATCCAGACCCGGGTCGAGCTGCCCGGGCGGCGGCGCCCAGCCCAGCACGAAGTAGAACACGAAGAGCAGCAGGATCGCGTACCAGAACGTCGGCAGCGCGACGCCGGTGGCCGTGACGGCCCGCACGCCCAGGTCGACCGGCGTATCGCTGCGGACGGCGGCGGTGACGCCGAGGAGCCCGCCGACGACGATCGCCGCGAGCATCCCCGCCGTCGCCAGCTCGACCGTCGCCGGCAGCGACAGTGTAAGCTCCGTCGTGACCGGCTGCCCCGTCGCGATCGACGTTCCCAGGTCTCCCCGCAGCAGGTGGCCGAGGTAGACCGCGTACTGCACCGGCACGGGCTGGTCGAGGCCCCATTTGTGCCGGAAGGCCGCCACCAGCTGTGGATCCTGCGCGGCGTGATCTCCCAGGCTGGTCAGCACGAGGTCGGCCGGCAGGGCGTGCGAGATGAGGAACGTGAGGAGGGTGATGCCGAGCAGGGTCGGCAGGCTCAATCCCAGCCGCCGGACGATGTACCGGGCCATCAGCCGGAAACGCGTTCGGGGAGGGCCGCGAGGAGCCGTTCGGCCGTTCGCTGGGCCTCGTCCATGATCGCCGCCTCGTCGGCGAGGCACAGGCGCCGGTCCTCCACCACGACCGTGCCGTCGACGATCACGGTGCGCACGTCCGAGCCGTGGCCGCACCACACCAGGAGCGCGGCGAGGTTGTCGTGGCGGCCGCGAACGAGCGGACGAAAATGCGGCGCGCCGAGGTCGAGCAGGATGGCGTCGGCGCGCTTCCCGGTCTCGATCGAGCCGAGATTGTCCGCCTCGCCGATGGCCTTGGCGCCGTCCCGCGTAGCCATCTCCAGCACGTCCCAGCTCATGAGGGCGTGCGCGTCGAGCCGGTGGATCCGCTGCAGCATGCACGCCCCGCGCATCACCTCAAACATGTCGAGATGGAAGTTCGACAGCATCCCGTCCGTCCCCAGCCCGACGGTGACGCCGCGGGCCCGCAGCTCGGGCACCGGCGCGACGCCGGTGCCCAGCTTCATGTTGCTGGTCGGGTTGTGGGAGACGCTCGTACCGGTGCCGGCGAGCAGCGCGATTTCCTCGGGCACGAGCCAGTTGCAGTGCGCCAGCAGCGTGCGCGGCCCGAGGACGCCCGCACGCCCGAGGTAGATCGCCGCCGGCACGCCGCGCTCGCGGTCGGTCCAGCCGGCGTCGTCCCGGGACTCCGACATATGGCCGTGGATGCCGACGCCGAGGCGTTTCGCATCCGCGGCCATCCGGCGCAGCGTCGCCTCGTCGACGCCGTTGACGGCGTCGAACCCCAGCCAGTACTGCACCCGCGCGTCCGGCGGCGGCACGCGGCCGCCGAGCCCGTCCACGAACTCCGCATACACGTCGCAGGCGCCGTCGCCGGCGGACGCCGCGTCGGCCGCGAGCGGCACGATGCGGGCGCGAATGCCGATCTCCTCCGCCGCGGCAAAAGCGCCGGCGGGCCTGCAGGTCATGTCCATGACGGTCGTCGTGCCCCGCCGGAGCGAGTCCGCAAACGCGAGCAGCGCGCCGGCGCGCGAGTCGGCGTCGGTCATCTGGCGGCAGAGGTTGTCCGGGTACAGCGCGTGCCAGTCGAAGAGCGACAACCCGTCGCCCAACGCCCGCCCTGGCCGGGTGTGCAGATGACAGTTGATGAGGCCCGGCAGGAGCGCGCAGCCGGCCCCGCGGATCAGCCGGTCGGCGCCGGGATCCCGGGTCCCGCGGGTCACCGCCGCGAACCGGCCGCGGTCGATCACGACGGTCCCCTCGTCGATGACCTCGCGCACGCCGTTCATGGTCACGATCGTCGGGCCCACGATCGCCACGCTGGTCGTCATCGGTCGCCTCGACAGAAGTAGGGTTTCGCGCCGTCCGCCGTGCCCCCCGGGCGCGTCGGGGCCCGGCGGACGAGGCACGGGCCCCGGGGCCATCAGGCGCCGGGGCCCGCGCAGTGAAAAACCTCCGGACGTGGTGCTACTTGCGGCGGAGCGAGTCCAGCTGCAGGAAGAAGAACGGATGGAAGTGATAGCCCGTCAGGTTGTCGCGGGCCGGCACCACGGCATAGGTCTGCACCATGAAGACGTAGGGCGAGCTCGGCGCGGCGATCCGCCGGTTGTAGTCCTCGTAGAGCCGCGCGCGCTTCGCCACGTCGCTCGTGGCCGCGGCGTCCTCGGCGTCCTTCTTGCCGATGGCGTCCTGCCAGTTGAAACGCTTGGCGACGAACCCGCTCGCGAAATACGTGAAGTTATCCGGATCGAAGTAGTCCGGATACCAGGTGTTCAGGATCGTCGGCGGCTTGCCGGTCCGCGCGGTGGTGAGCAGAATCCCGCCCTGCACCGGCTTCGGGTCCAGGATGATGCCCACGCGCTGCCAGTCCGCGCGGACCTTCTGCGCGATCGAATCCGCGGACCCCGTCCCGTAGCTGAACCCGAGGCCCCAGACAAAGTCCACGTGCACCGGCTTCGCGGTGCTGATGCCGGCCTCTGCCAGCATCGTCTTGGCCTTGTTCAGGTTCTGCTTGTACTGCAGCTCCCGGTTGAGGGACTCGGGGAAGCCCAGCAGGCCCGGCATCATGATGCTGCCGAGCTGCCGCGCGCTGCCGTGCAGCACACCGTTGATCAGGCCGTCGTAGTCGACCGCGTACTTCACCGCCTCGCGGACCCGCGGGTCGTCCCACGGCTTCACCGCGGTCTTGAGCCCGATGTACGTCGTCCAGGCGGACGGGTCCTGGAAGAACTGGAGGCCCGGCTTGCCGCGAATCGCGTTGATCTGGTTGATCGTCATGTCCAGCGCGATGTCGGCGTCGCCGCGCTGCACCATGAACGACTGGGTGGCCGGCTCCTTCACGTGCTTGATGATGATGGTCTTGAAGAACGGCGCCGGCCCGTAGTAGCGGTCGTTCCGCTCGAGGACGATCTGAGATTCCCGCACGTACTGCGCGAGCCTGAACGGCCCCGTGCCGACGGACTGCTTGAAGAATATCTGCTCCGCCTTGTCGATCTTGTCCGCCCCGGGGGTTTCCACGCCGCCGGCCGCGCGGACGACCTTGGCTTCGACGATCGAGAACACGCCCGCCGTGAGCGTCGCCAAAAATGCGGCGTTCGGGTCGGTGAGCACGACGCGCACCGTCTTGGGATCCACGACCTCGACGTCCTTCAGCGGATCGGCGAGGAACGAACCGTAGCCCTTCAGGTTCTTGGCCCGCAGCAGCGAGAACCGGACGTCCTCCGCGGTAACGGGCGCCCCGTCCCCGAACTTCGCGTCCCGCAGCTTGAAGGTCATTGCCGTCGCGTTCGGGTTGATCGACCAGGACGCGGCGAGATCGGGCTTGATCATCCCGAGGTCCGGCGCTTCCTGTTTGACCAGCCGGCTGTAGATCGGGAACTGCAGAAACACGCCGCTGATGTCGTAGCTCTTGTTGGGATCCGGCGTATGGATGTCCGAGATATCCTTCGCGATGACCAAGGTGTCCGACGCCATCGCGGCGCGCGCGCCGCCGCCCGATCCCAGCGTCAACAGTCCGCCTGCAAGGAACAGAACGACCAACGCAGCGCTAAACCGCCTCACCATACCACGTTCTCCCCCCTGGCGTGAAGATCGCCGGCGCCGTAACAAAAGGTTGGGTACCCGTCACCGGTCAGAACCTGTTACCCGTTCGTTGCGGCGGAAACGAGTCCTGCGGTGCCTCGGAGATGGGCGCGTACCCGCGCGGCGCGTCCGTCACAGTGCGCGCGCCGCCCGGGTGGCGTCGCGGAATTTCCACACCGTCAAACGGCCGCCCTGCCCCATCCCGCCGCGCGCCTCGCGGTGCCGCCGGGCGCGCCCGGCGGCACCGGAGGACGCACCCGCGTGTGGTCGAATGAAGCGCGGGCCCCTCGATGAGCGATCATTCGCCACACACCCGCCGCCTCGAAGATCTCAGGTTCCTGCGCGGCCGCGGCCGCTACGTCGGCGATATCCGGCTCCCGGGCATGCTGCATCTGGCCCTCGTCCGCAGCCCGCACGCGCACGCGCGCATTCTGCGCGTCGATCGCGCCGCGGCGGCCGGCCTGCCCGGCGTCGTCGCGGTGCTGACCGCGGACGGCCTCGGCGCCGCCGGCCGGCCGTTGATGCCGATGGTCGC
>DATGFS010000079.1 GCA_035308905.1 bacterium
ACGCGGCCCTCGATGACCTGCACCAGGACACGTGCTCGTTGTTGCTCCCTCCGGCTCATTGTGACTCTCCCCTTGGTCATGGTGCCAGGGTGACAGAATCACTGAGCCATTAAGGGGTGACAGAATCATTGAGCTATTACAGGCGAAGCGACCCGTATTGACACCCGGAGCGTAATACGTGCTATGATAGGCGTTACCAAACCTGATGACCGGGGCGAGTAGGCCGGGTGATCCGCTCGGAGAGACCCGCGCAGCACGTGGTGAGAGCGCGGGACGGAGGCCCGGACCGAATGGACCCGTGAGGGGCGGCACGAAAAGCGGCGGAGCCCGCTGAGTAGTCGCCGCCGGTACCCTCCACCGTAATCCGGAGGCCGGGATAGAGCCGTGCCCGCACGCGGGCGGCTCCGTCCTGCCGAGAGCCCCGGCCTGAGCCGGGGAAGTGGGGTGGTACCGCGGGGGTTCCTTGAGCCTCCCGTCCCGAGGGACGGGAGGCTTGTGTATTTATCGGCAAGGAGGCGGGGCGCGATGATTGTGGTGATGCAGCCGGGGCATACTCGGGCCGAGCGCGACTCGGTGGCGCGGCACATCGAAGAGGCCGGCCTCCGGACGAACATCATGGAGGGGGTGGAGCGCACGGTCATCGGCGTGATCGGAGACAGCCACACGAAAGAGATCCTGCGCGAAAGCCTGGAGACGCTGCCGGGCGTCGAGAACGTCGTCCGGATCCTGCAGCCGTACAAGCTCGTCAACCGCGAGTTCCACGGCGGCAAAGACTCGATCGTCTGGGTCCGCGACGTGGCGATCGGCGGCAGCCGCGTCGTCGTGATGGCCGGGCCCTGCACGGTCGAGACGCGCGCGCAGACGATGCAGACGGCTCGCGCGGTCAAATCCGCCGGCGCGCAGATCCTGCGCGGCGGCGCGTTCAAGCCGCGCACGTCCCCGTATTCCTTCCAGGGCCTCGAAGAGGACGGCCTCAAGATCCTCGCCGAGGCGCGCGCGGAGACCGGCATGCCGCTCGTCACGGAGGCCATGGACAGCCATCAGCTCGAGCTCGTGCTCGAGTACGCCGATATGATCCAGATCGGCGCCCGCAACATGCAGAACTACCCGCTGCTCCGCGAGGCGGGCCGCTCCGGCCGCCCGGTGCTCCTCAAGCGGGGGCCGAGCGCGACGATCGAAGAGCTGCTGCTCGCGGCCGAGTACATCATGGCCGAGGACAATCCCAACGTCGTCCTGTGCGAGCGCGGGATCCGCACCTTCGAGAACTACACGCGCTACACGCTCGACATCACCGCCGTCCCGGTCCTGAAGAGCCTGAGTCACCTTCCGGTGATCGTCGATCCCTGCCACGGCCCGGGCAAGTCGCGGCTCGTCATTCCGATGGCCCGTGCGGGCGTGGCCGCCGGGGCCGACGGCCTGCTGGTGGAGGTGCACCCCGAGCCGGACCACGCACTCTGCGATGGGCCGCACCTGCTCACCCTGGACGCCTTCGCGACGCTGATGCAGGACCTCGACGGCATCGCGCTCGCGGTCGGGCGGCGGGTCTAGCGGCCGACGATGGCGTCGTTCGCCCGGGCGGCCATTATCGGCGTGGGCCTCATCGGAGGCTCCCTCGGGATGGCCATGCGCAAGCGGCGCCTCGCGCGTGAGGTGATCGGCGTCGCGCGCGTGCCGGAGACGATCGGCGCGGCCCGGGCGCGCGGCGCGATCGACCGCGGCACGACCGATCCCGTGGACGGCGTGGCCGGCGCCGACCTCGTGGTGCTGGCGACGCCGCCGGAGCTCGTCGTGCCGATGGCGCGGCAGGTGCTGCCGTACCTCGCCGCCGGCGCCATCGTCACAGACGTGGCGAGCGTCAAGGGCGGCATCGTGCGGGAGATCGAATCGGCGCTCGAGACCGGCCGGGGCGTCGCCTTCGTCGGCGGCCACCCGATGGCCGGCAACGAGGGGCGCGGCGTCGAGGCCGCGTCCGACGAGTTGTTCGAAGGCTCGGTGTATCTGATTACCCGGACGCCGCGCACCGATGGCGCGGCCGCGGAGCGCATCGCTGCGCTGGCGCGCTCGCTCGGCGCCCGGCCGATGATCGTGGATCCCGACGCCCACGATCGGGCCGTCGCCCGGGTCAGCCACCTGCCGTATCTGCTGGCCGCGGCGCTGATGGGCGCGGCCGGCTCGGAGACCGCCGCCGCGGGGCCGTCGTTCCTCGGCGCGACGCGCGTCGCGGGCAGCCCCGTGTCGATGTGGGCGCAGATCTGCCGGCTCAACCGGCGGGAGATCATCGACGCGCTGCGCGCCTTTCGGGGCCGGCTGGACCGGCTCGAGCGGGCGCTCGCGGACGGCGCCGATCTCGAAGCGCTGCTCGAGGAGGCCCGCGCGGCGCGGCTCAAACTGTCGCCGCAGAGCGAGCCCGGGTGCCCCGTGCCCCGCGCGGCCGGGTCGCGGAGCGACCGGCCGTGAGCGCCGTGACCCTCGCCCCGACCGTCACCGAGTTCGACCGCCGGGCCCGGGAAGGCAACCTCGTGCCCGTGTCGTGCGAGATCATGGCGGACCTCGACACGCCGATCTCTGCGTTCCTCCGGATCCGGCATCTGCCGTACCCGTTTCTGCTAGAAAGCGCGGAGGGCAGCGAGAAGATCGCCCGCTACTCGTTCCTCGGCGCCTCCCCGCGGCTCGTGCTGCGCGCGTTCCGGGATCGCGTGGAGATCCACGAGGGCGGCGGTGACGACATCGGTGCCGGCGACAGGTCCGCCGGCACCGTCCGGCGCGTCCAGCAGCATCCGCTTGAGGCGGCGCGCGACGTGCTGGCGCGATACCGTCCGGTCGCCGACCCCACGCTCCCGCGATTTTACGGGGGCCTGGTAGGGTATTTCGGATACGATCTCATCCGCACGATCGAACGCCTGCCGCACCAACCTCCCGACGATTACGGCCTGCCGATCATGCACCTCGCCCTCGCCGACACCGTCGTGGTCTTCGACCACGTCCGCCACCGCATCCGCATCGTGGCGAACGCCTGCGTCGACGGCGGCGCCGAGCGGGCCTACCATGAGGCGCAGCGGCGGATCGAGCAGTGGATCGAGTTGCTGCGCGCGCCGATGCCGGAGGTGCCGGCCGCCGGCCCCTATCCGCCGCTCCGTCTGCGCTCCAACATGACGCGCGAGCGCTACCTCGCCGGCGTCGAGCGGTGCCGGGAGTACGTCCACGCCGGGGACGCGTTCCAGATCGTGTTCTCGCAGCGGTTCGCGGCCGACGTGGGCGAACTCGACCCGTTCGCGGCGTACCGCGCCGTGCGCGCCATCAACCCGTCGCCCTTCATGTTCTATCTCGGCGGCGACGACGCCACGCTCGTCGGGGCGTCCCCGGAGCTGTTCGTGCGGCTCGAGGGCGATCGGATCCAGATGCGGCCGATCGCCGGCACCCGGCGCCGCGGCCTCGACGAGGCCGAGGACCGGCAGTTGGAGCAGGAGATGCTCGGCAGCGAGAAGGAGCGCGCCGAGCATGTGATGCTGGTCGACCTGACCCGCAACGACATCGGGCGTGTCGCCCGCTACGGCACGGTGCGGGTGCCGGAGCTCATGACGGTGGAACGCTACTCGCACGTCATGCACATCGTCAGCCTGGTCGAGGGCCGTCTCCGCGAGGGGCTCGACGCGTTCGACGTGCTGCGCGCGGTGTTTCCGCACGGCACCGTCAGCGGCGCCCCGAAGGTCCGCGCGATGGAGATCCTCGACGAACTGGAGCCGACGACGCGCGGGCCCTACGCCGGGGCGGTCGGGTACGCCGGGTTCGGCGGGGCGCTGGACACGTGCATCGCGATCCGCACGCTGGCGCTGCGCAACGGTGTGGCCTACGTCCAGGCCGGCGGCGGCATCGTCGCCGACTCGGAGCCGGCCGCGGAATACGACGAAACGGTGAACAAGGCCAAAGTGCTGATCCGCGCCATCGAGATGGCGCGGCGCGGGCTGTAGGGTGGCAGACGGGAGACGGCGATGATTCTGGTCATCGACAACTATGACTCGTTCACGTACAACCTCGTGCAGTACCTCGGGGAGCTCGGCGAGACGCTCGACGTCCGCCGCAACGACGCGGTGACAGTAGACGAGATCGCGGCCCTCGCCCCCGAGGCGATCGTGGTCTCGCCCGGGCCGTGCACCCCCGCGGAGGCCGGCGTGAGCGCGCCGCTGATCGCATCACTCGCCGGGCGGGTGCCGATCCTCGGCGTCTGCCTCGGACACCAGTGCATCGGGGCGGCCTGCGGCGGGGTCGTCGTGCGCGGCCGGGCGCCGGTGCACGGCAAGACGGCGCGCATCTACCACGACGGGCGCACGATCTTCACCGGCGTGCCGGCGCCGATCACCGGCACGCGGTACCATTCGCTCGTCATCGATCCCGAGCGGCTGCCCGATTCGCTCGAGGTCTCCGCGCGCACCGACGACGGCGTCATCATGGGCGTGCGGCACCGCACGGCGATCGTCGAAGGCGTGCAGTTCCACCCGGAGTCGGTGCTGACCGAGTACGGCCACGCGATTCTCCGCAACTTCCTGGCCATCGCCCGCGGCCAGACCCCGCCGGGGCTCGCGGGGACGCTGCCGCCGGCGCCCGCCGCGTCCGGCAGGGCGGCGCCCGCCGAAGCCGCCGTCGCCGGCCGGGGGTAGGTCCATGCCCCTGCGTCCCGCGATCGCGAAAGTCGCCGCCCGCGAATCGCTGACCGAGGCAGAAGCGCACGCCGCGATGGGCCTCATCATGGACGGCGAGGCCACCCCCGCCCAGATCGCCGCGTTTATCACCGGGCTCGCGATGCGCGGCGAGACGGTCGAAGAGATCACGGGGTTCGCCCGCGCGATCCGGGAACACGCCGTGACCATCGCGCCGCGGGCCGACCATCTGGTGGACATCGTCGGCACCGGCGGCGACCGCCTCAACACGTTCAACATCTCGACGACGTCCGCGTTCGTGATCGCCGGCGCCGGCGGCCACGTGGCCAAGCACGGCAACCGCGCCGCGAGCAGCAAGAGCGGCGCCGCCGACGTGCTCGAGGCGCTCGGGATCAACCTCGAAGCCCCGCCCGAGGTCGTGCAGGCCTGCGTCGAGGAGGTCGGGTTCGGCTTCCTGTTTGCGCCGCGGTTTCACCCCGCGTTCAAGCACGCCATGCCGCCGCGCCGCGAGATCGGCATCCGCACCGTCTTCAACATCCTCGGCCCGTTGACCAACCCCGCGGGCGCCCGGCGCTATCTGCAGGGCGTGCCGAGCCCGGCGCACACCGAGTTGATGGGCCGGGTGCTCGCCCAACTGGGCGCCGACCGCGCGTTCGTCGTGCACGGTCTCGACGGCATGGACGAGATCTCGCTGTGCGCGCCGACCCAGATGACCGAGGTCGAGGGCGGGACGGTGCGGACCTCCACGATCACGCCCGAACAGTTCGGGCTCAAGCGCGCCGCGCTCGAGGACCTGCGCGGCGGCTCCCCCCAAGAAAACGCGGCGATCGCGCTCGCGATTTTGAACGGTGACGAGCGCGGGCCGCGGCGCGACATCGTGATCCTCAACGCCGGCGTCGCGCTGGTCGCGGCCGGCGTCGCGGAGGACATCGCGGACGGCATGGCGCGCGCTTCCCAGAGCATCGACTCGGGGCAGGCCTACGAGCGGCTCGAGGCGCTGCGCCTCAGGACGAAGTTCGGGTAGGCGGATGGGCGTGCTCGATCGAATCGTCGCGCACAAGCGCGAGGAACTGGCCGGCCGCACGCGGCAGACGCCGCTCGCGGAGATGCGCAGGCGGGCCGCCGACGCCCCGCCTGCGCGGCCGTTCCATCAGGTTTTGATTTCATCGTGGCCGGCGAGTCCGCCGTTAGGCGGTCCGCCGGCGCTCCGCGGGCCGGACGGAGGGGCCGCGGGGGTCCGGCTGATCGCGGAGGTCAAAGGATCGTCGCCGTCCGCCGGCACGATCCGCGCCGAGTTCGATCCCGTCGCGATCGCCCGGACGTACGCGGCGGCGGGGGCTGCGGCGGTCTCCGTGCTGACCGACGCGCGGTTCTTTGCGGGCGCCGACGACCACCTGACCCGCGTGCGGGCGGCGGTCGACGTGCCGGTCTTACGGAAGGACTTCACGGTCGATCCCTATCAGGTCTACGAGGCGCGCGCGATCGGCGCCGACGCCGTACTGTTGATCGTCGCGGTGCTGGACCGCGGTGTGCTGGCCGACCTCGCATCGCTCGCCGCGGACCTCGGCATGGCGGCGCTCATCGAGGCGCACACCGAGGCGGAGGTGGCCGCGGCGCTCGCGGTCCGCGCCGCGCTCCTCGGCCTCAACAACCGCAATCTGGACACGCTCGAGACCTCGCTTGAGGTCACCCGGCGCCTGCGGCCCCTCGTGCCGGCCGGCGTGACCGTCGTGGCCGAGAGCGGCATCGAGGAACGGCAGGACGTCGAGGAGATGGACAGGCTCGGCGTCCACGCGGTGCTGGTGGGCACGGCGCTGATGCGGTCCCCCGACCCCGGCGCGCGCGTTCGTGAGTTGTTGGGAGTTCCCGCGCACCCGGCACGGAGCGAACGGCGCGGAGCGTAGCGAGGAGGCGCCATGGCAGAGACGCAGAGGGCACAGACATTCGTCCGGCGACGCATCCTCACGGGCGACCGGCCGACCGGCCGGATGCATCTCGGCCACTACGTCGGCTCGCTCGAGAACCGGCTGCGGCTCCAGGACGAATACGAGTGCTTTTTCATCGTCGCCGACTACCACGTGCTGACGACCGGCGCAGAGCGGGCCCGGGAGATCGGCGGGCACATTCAGGACCTCCTGCTCGACTATCTCAGCATCGGGATCGACCCGGAGCGGAGTACGATCTACGTGCAGTCGTTCGTGCCGGAGGTCGCGGTGCTGCATCTCATTTTCTCGATGCTGACGACGGTCCCGCGCCTCCAGCGCGTGCCGACGCTGAAGGAGGTCATGCGCGACCAGCAGATCGAGACGGCGACCGCCGGCCTGCTGACGTATCCGGTGCTGCAGGCCGCGGACATCCTGATGGTCCGCGCCGACGCGGTGCCGGTCGGCAAGGATCAGTCGAGCCACCTCGAGGTCACGCGTGAGATCGCGCGGCGATTCAACGAGCTGTACGGTCCGGTCTTTCCGGAGCCGGAGACGATCATCGGACGGGTCGGGACGCTGGTCGGCACGGACGGGCAGGCCAAGATGAGCAAGTCGATCGGCAACACGATCGATCTGGCGGACGACGCCGAGACGGTGCGGCGCAAGGTCATGAGCATGTACACGGACCCCACCCGCATCCATCCGACCGACCCGGGGCACGTCGAGGGCAACCCCGTGTTCATCTACCACGACGCGTTCAACAAGGACAAGGCCGAGGTCGAGGAGCTCAAGGAGCGCTACCGCAAGGGCACCGTGGGCGACGTCGAGGTCAAGAAGCGTCTCGTCCGCGCGATCAACGAGTTCCTCGAGCCGATCCGGGAGCGCCGGGCGAAGTGGGCGGCGCAGCCGGATCGCGTGCGCGAGATCGCCATCGAGGGCAGCCGCGTGGCGCGCCGCGAGGCGCAGGCGACGCTCACGCTCGCGCTCGAGCGGATGGGGATGGACTACTTCCGCGAGGCGCGCGACGGCGCGGGCGCGGCGGCTCCGAGTGGTGCGGCGGCCTCTCGCGCCGGCGACGCCCGTGCAGCCCGCGGGCCGACACGCGGCCCGCAACCATGTAATTCAAGCGGGCTAGCCCCCGACGGGGGAACGGGCGAGGATGAGTGAGGTGGTCCGCGTCAAGATCTGCGGTATCCGCCGTCTTCCCGACGCGCTCGCCGCGGCGGAGGCCGGCGCGGACGCGATCGGCCTGAACTTCTGGCGGCCGGGCCGGAGGTACGTGGCGCCCGAGGTGGCGCGCCAGATCGCGCGGGCCCTGCCTCCGTTCGTCTGCAAGGTCGGCGTGTTCGTCGACGAGGATCCGGACAGGGTCCGCGAGATCGCCGATCGGGTTGGCCTCGACGCGCTGCAGCTGCACGGCGTAGAGGCGCCCGAGATGTGCGCCGGCTTCGACCTGCCGGTGATCAAGGGCATCCGGGTTCGCGGCCCAGAGAGCCTCGCCGGACTGGCGCGCTACCGCGTCGCGGGGTTTCTGCTCGACGCGCACGTGCCCGGTGCCACGGCGCCCGGCGGCACGGGACGGACCTTCGATTGGAGCCTCGCCGAGCGCGCCCGCGACGCGGGGCCGATCATCCTCTCGGGCGGCCTGACCCCGGACAACGTCGAGGACGCGATTCGTCGGGCGCGGCCCTACGCGGTCGACGTCGCGTCCGGCGTCGAGACGGACGGCGAGAAGGATCCGGCCAAGATCCGCGCGTTCATCGCGCGCGTGCAGGCCTGGAACTCCGAGCACGAGATGGGGGAGGTACGGCGATGACGGCACCGGCGCAGGCAGAAGCGCGAACCGCCACGGGCTGGTTCGGCGACTACGGCGGCCGGTTCGTGCCGGAGACGCTCGTGCCGGCGCTTGAGGAGCTGGAGGCCGCCTACGCGGCGGCGCAGCGCGATCCCGCCTACGCCGCGGAGATGGACCGGCTGCTGCCGACCTTCTGCGGCCGTCCGACGCCGCTGTACTTCGCCCGGCGGCTGACCGAGACGATGGGCGGCGCGCGGATCTACCTCAAGCGCGAAGACCTCCTGCATACCGGCGCGCACAAGATCAACAACGCGATCGGGCAGGTGCTGCTGGCGCACCGCATGGGCAAGCGGCGCATCATCGCCGAGACGGGGGCGGGCCAGCACGGCGTGGCGACGGCCACCGCGGCCGCGTCGTTCGGGCTGCCGTGCGAGGTCTACATGGGTACCGAAGACATGGAGCGCCAGGCCCTCAACGTCTTCCGCATGCGCCTCCTCGGCACGCGGGTCATCCCGGTCGACAACGGCAGCCGCACCCTGAAAGACGCGATCAACGAGGCGCTCCGCGACTGGGTGACCAACGTTGCGACCACGCACTACGTCATCGGTTCGGTCGTCGGCCCGCATCCGTATCCGATGCTGGTGCGCGATCTGCAGTCGGTGATCGGCCGCGAGGCCCGGCTGCAGATGATGTCGGTCGAGGGGCGGCTGCCCGACGCGGTCGTCGCCTGCGTCGGGGGCGGCAGCAATTCCATGGGCACGTTTCATCCATTCAAAGACGATGCCGGCGTGGCGCTCATCGGCGTCGAGGCGGCCGGGGAGGGCGTTGCCTCGGGCCGGCACGCCGCCACCCTTGTCGCCGGTGCCCCCGGCGTGCTGCACGGGGCGATGAGCTATGTGATCCAGGACGCGCAGGGCCAGGTGCTGCCGACCCACTCGATCTCCGCCGGGCTCGACTATCCCGGCGTCGGTCCGGAGCACTCGTACTTCAAGGACACCGGGCGCGCGCGGTACGTCGCGGTCACGGACAAGGAGGCGCTCGAGGGCTTCCATATGCTGTGCCGCATGGAGGGGATCATTCCGGCGCTCGAGTCGTCCCACGCGATCGCGTACCTCAAGACGCTGGCGCCGCAGCTGGGCCGCGATAAGACCATTCTCGTGTGCCTGAGCGGGCGCGGGGACAAGGACGTCGATACGGTCGCGAAGGCGATGGGCGAGGAACTCCGCGGGTGACCGCCGCCCGCGGTGACGCTGCCGCCGGTCTCACCGGAGGCGCGGTCGCACCCGACCCGGCGGCCGCCGGGCCGCTCGGGGCCAACCGTCTCGTCCGCGCCTTCGCCGCGCTGCGTGCCGAACGTCGCTGCGCCTTGATCCCCTATATCATGGCCGGCGATCCCGATGTTTCGACGACAGAGCGGCTGGTCGAAACACTCGTGGACTCGGGGGCAAGCGCGGTCGAACTGGGCGTGCCGTTCAGCGACCCGATCGCGGACGGCCCGATCAACCAGCGCGCCGGACTCCGCGCGATGGCGCAGGGGATGGGGATCCGGGCGGCGCTCGACCTTGTGGCCAGGCTGCGGACGCGCACGCAGGTGCCGCTGCTTGTCATGACCTACTACAATCTCATCCTCCGGTACGGGCCCGGCAAGTTTGCGCGGGATGCGGCCTCCGCGGGCCTCGACGGACTCATCGCCGCGGACCTCCCGCCGGACGCGGCCGGGGATCTCACCGGCGAGGCGCGGCGGAGCGGACTGGCGACGGTGTTCATGGCGGCGCCGACGAGCACGCCGGAACGGATCCGCGCCGTGGCGGCGTCCTCGACCGGGTTCGTCTACTGTGTCTCGCGGACCGGCGTCACCGGCGTGCAGGACGCGCTGCCCGAAGGTCTTCCCGAACTGGTCCGCCGCATCCGCGCCGAGACCCCCTCACCGATCTGCGTCGGCTTCGGCATCAGCCGTCCGGCGCAGGCCCGCGAGGTTGCGAAGGTCGCCGACGGGGTGATTGTCGGCAGCGCGCTGGTGCAGATGATCGAAGACACGCCCCGCGACGTCGCCCGGGCTGGGGCGTTCGTCCGCGACCTGGCCGCGGCCATCGCGGACGCCTGACCTATCTCCGTCACGTGGCCGTCCGAAGTTTTCCAGCATACAGCAGGAGGACGTCGCACGGTGCGTGGTCTACGACGAACCGCACCGTCGGGCTAAGGTGCCGGCGCGGAAACCTGGGCGGCCCCTCATGGTGCGGCGGCTCGGGACGTCCGTGCCGATCCGGGGGCGGCGGTCCCGCCGGGTCCTCCGCGGCCCCGAGGACGATCACGGCGAGAAACACCGCGAGGCCGACGACCGCGCCGACGCCGGGGACCAAGAGCATCAGGCGCCGAGCGGCCCGACAGTCGGAGCTGAGACCGTTCGAGCTCTCCGCGGGGCCCTACTTCTGAATGTACGTGTCGCTCAACGCCGGATAGCTCGAGTAGTTGTACTTGACGTTCTTCACGTTGTCGCGGATCGCCCATACCGAGAGCTTGTCCATCATCGGAATCGCCACGGCCTGGTCGAGCAGCATGTGCTGGATCTTGAGGTAGATCGCCCGACGCTTCGCCGGATCGAGCGCCGCCCGGCCCTGCTCGAGGAGCGCGTCCACCTCGCGGTTCGAATAGCACGACCAGTTGAAGTTGCTGCCGATGGTGGCCGAGTCGAAGAGGGCGTAGAGGGCGTCGGGCTCGTTCGTGCGGAGAAAGATCGAGCCCATGTTGGTCGCGCAGCGGAAGTTGTCCTCGATCCAGGCCGGCCCGGCCGAGCTCTTGATCCGCGCGTCGATGCCCAAATCCAAGAATTGTCCCTGGACGAGCTCGACCTCGGGGAAGTTGCCGCCGCCGTAATTGAGCGAATTGATGACCAGGCTCAGCGGCCGGCCGTCCTTCACGCGGGTGTTGTTGGGCCCCATCTTCCAGCCGGCCTCGTCCAGCAGCTGCGCCGCCTTGACGGGATTGTGCGGATAGTACGAGCAGGCGTCGGGATCGTTAAGCATCGACCGGCTGAGCAGCCCGCAGCCCACTTCGTCGAGCCCCTTGTAGACCGACCCCACGATGGCCGCGCGGTTGACCGCGTAACTGAGCGCCCGGCGGACCTGCACGTTGTCGGTGGGCGGGAGCTTGACGTTCACCCACCAGAAGTACGAGGATCCCGGAAACGGCCGCGTCTCGATGCGCAGCGCCTTGTTCCGCTGCAGCTGCGCGAGCGCCGATCCGGGCGAGGAGTACAGGTAGATCATCTGCGTCTCGCCGGTCTCGACGGTGACGTTGCGGCTGTTGCTCTCAGGGATGTTCCGCCAGACGATCCGGTCCAGGTACGGCGGTCCCTGGTGGTCGCTCCACGGCTCGCGGCGGTTAAATGCCGCGTTGCGCACGAGTGTGATGTGATCCTGCGCGACGTATTCGGAGACCGTGAACGGGCCGGTCCCCACCGGGCGCTTGGCCACGTCCGCGCCCTGTCCCGGCGTCGTCTTGGGCGAGAGCATCGCCAGCACGCCGACGGCCGCGTATGCCAGAAACGGCGCGTACGGTTCCTTGAACGTGACTCGCGCCGTCCGGTCGTTCACGACCGTGGTCCCGGTGTAGCCGACCAGCGCGTTCAGCGCGCCGCCGGCTTTGAACGCCGGGTTGACGATGCGGTCGAGATTCCACTTCACGGCCTCCGCGTTCAGCGGCGCGCCGTCGGTGAACGTGACGTCGTTGCGCAGCACGAACGTGAACGTCTTGCCGTCCGGCGAGACGGTGTAGCTCTCCGCGAGCCACGGGACGAGCCGTCCGTCGGGCTGCTGATAGACGAGGCTCTCCGTCGTCTGGAGGCCGGCGATGAGGTAGCTGATCGCGGCGCCCGACGCGTGCGGGTCGAGGGTCACCGGCTGGGAGTCGAGGCCCACGACGAGCGTCCCCCCGCGCACCGGCGCGGCGCTGGCGGACCAGCCGGCGGATCTGAGGCCGTCCGGCCCCACATTCACGCCGGCCCCGGCCGCCGCAAGGGCAAGCAGCGCCGCGAGTACGGCCGCGCGCCGTCGGGTGCGCCGGTCCTGCTGACTGTGCCACCGCATCCGCATCCTCATCCTCCTCGGGATTGATCATGAGGCCGCAGTCATGCACGTTCGGGTCGTCGGCGCTGGCTTCTTTTGCAGAGCTCCGCTGAGTCCTTCCGGAAGCGCCGTCCGGCCGCGCCGATTGACAGCTTCTGCCCCCGCCCATTACGGTGATGGCATGCAATCCTCACCCGGCACCCCTGCACAGGTCGCTGAAGGGCTCGAAGGGATCGTCGCCGCGGAAAGCCGCATCTGCTTCGTCGATGGCGTCGAAGGCCGGCTGATCTACCAGGGCTACGATATCCACGACCTGGTCGCGCACGCCGCCTTCGAAGAGGTCGCGTACCTCCTGTGGCACGGCGACCTCCCCACGCGCGCGCAGCTCGACGCCCTGAACAAGGACCTCGTCGCGGCGCGGACGCTGCCGGCGCCGGTGTTGAACGTCCTGCGGGGGTTTCCGCGCGACGTGCTGCCGATGGATGCACTGCGGACGGCGACGTCCGCCCTCGGCATCTACGACCCGGAGTCCCGCGACAACGGGCAGGCGGCGAACCTCCGCAAGTCGGTGCGCCTCACCGCGCAGACCGCGACGATCGTGGCGGCGATCGGTCGGCTCCGCGAGGGCAAGGATCCGGTGGCGCCCGATCCGTCGCTGAGCCACGCCGCGAACTTCCTGTACATGCTGTGGGGCCGCACCCCCGACGCGACCGCGGTCAAGACCGTCGACACCGCCCTGATCCTCCACGCCGACCACGAGCTCAACGCCAGCACGTTCGCCGCGCGCGTCACCGCGGCGACGCTCGCGGACATGCACTCCGCGATCACGTCCGCGATCGGGACGCTCAAGGGTCCGCTGCACGGCGGCGCCAACGAGGCGGTGATGCGCCTGCTGCTCAGCATCGGCGATCCCGCCAAGGTGATTCCGACGGCGCGGGAGATGATCGTGGCGAAGCGCAAAATCCCGGGCTTCGGCCACCGCGTCTACAAGACCGAAGATCCGCGGGCAACCCATCTCCGGAAGATGTCCGAAGAGCTGGGCCGGCAGAAGGGCGAGCTGAAGTGGTTCGAGATGTCGCGGGCGCTCGAGCAGTTCATGCTGTCGGAGAAGAAGATCTACGCCAACGTCGATTTCTACTCGGCCACGTGCTACTATTACCTCGGATTTCCGCTCGAGCTGTTCACGCCGGTCTTCGCCGTGAGCCGCATCAGCGGCTGGACCGCGCACGTCCTCGAGCAGCTCGCCGACAATCGCATCATCCGGCCGCGCGCGGAGTACGTCGGGCCGCGCAACCGGACCTACGTGCCGATCGACAAACGGTAGCAAGGTCCGCGCCGGACTGTGCCCGGCGCTACCCCACCACCTCTTCGCCGCCGTCCACGCCGATCACGTTGCCGGTGATCCACTCGGTGCCCGGCCGGCACAGCACCGCGATCGCCCGCGCGACGTCCTGCGTCGTGGTGAGCCGCCCGGACGGGTTGCGCCGCAGCGCGGTGTCCACGATGGCCTGGTTCCCCGGAATCTTCCGCAGCGCCGGCGTGTCGGTGACGCCGGCCCGGATGCCGTTGATCGCGATGCCGCGCGGGGCAAGTTCCATGGCCAGCTGCCGGATGTGCGACTCGAGCGCCGCCTTCGCCGCGGAGACGGCGCCGTAGTTCGGCAGGACGCGCATCGCCCCGGCGCTCGTCATCGCGAAGATCTTCCCGCCCCGCCGCATCAGGCCCGAGTAGACGAGGTCCTGCGTCCAGTACACGAGGCTGTGCGCCATCACGGAGAGCGTCATGTCCATCTGCGCCGGGGTGATGGCCTCCTCGGCCGACCCAGCGACGTAGGGGCGGAGGTTCCCGAACGCGAGCGAGTGCAGGAGCACGCCGACCGTGCCGTCCTTGCCGGCTTCCTCCCGCGCGCGCGCCAGCACCTCGACGCGCCGCTCGGGGTCCGCGGCGTTGACGTTGAAGAAGACGGCCGTGCGTCCGGCGGCGCGGATGCCGCCGATCACGTCCTCGACGTGCGGCATGGTCGTCTTGCGGTCGAGATGGACGCCGATGATGTCGTAGCCGGCGCGGGCCAGCTCGAGTCCGGTCGCCTCGCCGAACCCGCTACTCGCGCCGAGAATCAACGCCCAATGACGCGGTTCCGCCATGGCGTCGCTATTTCGGTCCGTGCCGCGTCAGCCCTTCACCGCCCCGGTCGTGAGGCCCGACACGTAGTGCTCGACGAAGAACGTGTAGATGACGGCGATCGGCACCGACCCGAGGACGGCCGCCGCCATGAGCGGCCCCCAAAACAGGACGTCCGCGCGGATCAGGTCGCTCACGGTCCCGACGGGGATCGTCTTCAGCGGGCCCGACGACATGAAGATGAGGGCGTAGAGAAACTCGTTCCAGGAGAGCGTGAACGAGAAGATCGCCGCGGAAAGCACGCCCGGCAGCGACAGCGGGAGCACGATCCGGATCAGCGTGCCGAGCCGGCTGCTGCCGTCGATCTGCGCGCATTCCTCGATCTCGCGCGGGATCGTGCGGAAGTAGCCCATCAACAGCCAGGAGCCGAACGGAATGAGAAACGTCGGATAGGTGAGGATCAGCGCCCAATACGTGTTGTACAGGTGCAGCCAACCCACCACCTGGGCGAGGGGCAGGAACAGCAGCGTCGGCGGCACGAGATAGGCGAGGAAGATCGACATCCCCATCACGCCGCTGCCCGGGAACCTGAGGCGTGCCAGCGCGTAGCCGATCAGGACGCTGCACACGAGCGACAGCACGGTCGCCGCGGTCGAGATCACGAGCGTGTTCTTCGTCCACGTCCCGAACGCGGTGTCCCGGAGGAGGTACGTGTAGTTGGCGAACGTAAAGTGGCGCGCCCACAACGGATTGAACTTCAAATTGAAGAGATCGGTCGGCGGCTTGAGCGAGACGATCGCCATCCAGTAGAACGGCGCCAGCAGGAAGACCAGAAACGCCGCCAGCGGCAGGTACACGGTGAAGATCTGGCGCCCCAGCGTCCGGCTGCCGACCATTAGACCACGTCCCGGCGCAGGTACCGCAGCAGCAGCACCGCGAGGACCGCGAGAATCGGGAACATGTAAAGCGCGATCGCGGCGCCCTGCCCGATCTCGGTCGCGCTCAGGCCGATCTGGTAGGCGTACGTGCCGAAGATGTGGGTCTCGTTCGCGGGGCCGCCCTTCGTCAGGATGTAGATGAGCTGGAAGTCCGCGAACGTCATGATGATCGAGAAGAGCGTGCTGATCAGCATCACGCCCGTGATGATCGGCAGCGTCACGTGGACGAACCGGTGCCAGGCGCCGGCCCCGTCGATCGCGGCCGCGTCATGCAGCTCCGCCGGCACGGCCTGCAGCCCGGCGAGGATCGTCACCCCGAAGAACGGCGTGCCGCGCCAGATGTTCGCGATCATCACGGAGACGATCGCCAGCACCGGGCTGCCGAGGAAGTTGATGTTGCGGGCGATGAGGCCCCAGTGCCGCAGCAGCCAGGAGACGGGGCTGAAAATCGGATCGAAGATCATGAGCCATCCGAGACTGCTCAGCGCCGTCGGCACGATGAACGGCATGAGGACGGCGGCCCGCACCGCGTTGCGAAACGGGATCGCGGCGTTCAGCACCAGCGCGAGGCCGAGACCGAGTGCGAGTTTGAACGGGACCGTGACCATGGCATAGATGAACGTGTTTCGCGCCGTCTGCCGGAAGATGCTGTCGCCGAGCAGGTCGGTAAAGTTGCGGAACGCGATGAACCGCCCGGCATGCCCGATCGTGCTGTCGGTGACCGACAGCCACAAGCCGAGGAAGAACGGGTAGGCCATGAAGACGGTGAGCAGCAGCATGCCCGGCAGCATGAGCAGGAGGCCGAGGGTGCGCTCATTTTCCAGGAGCGCACGCGTGCCGGCCGCGCGGCGAGGCGCGGCCGGCAAGTGCGGTTGAACGGCCGTTGTGTTCAGGTCCGGCACCTATTTGCTGTAGATCGCCTCCAGCTGGTCCGCGCCCCACTTGATCGCGCCGGCGGCGTCGTTCGACTGGATCGCCTTGGCGTACGTGTCGATGACGATGTACTTCGAAAACGCTAGGCCCGACTTCGAGTTCGGCGGGCCCGCCCATCCTTGGTCCCTGCCGATGCTGGGCTCCTTGCTGAACGCGTACATGATCGGGTCCTTGCCCCACATCGGGTCCTTCGCCCATTTCTTCACCGCGGGCAGATTATAGCCGGCCTGGATATGCAGCCAGTCACCGTACTGCTTGTCCTGGAACCACCACGCGAGAAACTCTTTCGCGCCGGCGATATTCTTCGAGTTCTTGAGAATGGCAAGCGTCCGCGTTCCAAGGAACGCGAACCGGCCGGTCGGCCCCCGTGGGTTCAGCGTGTGGTTCATGTCCTTGGCGATGTCTGGGTAATCCTTGAGCGCCGCGGCGTAGATGCTCGAGCCGTTGAGGGTCGCCCCGATCTGCCCGGCGAGAAACGCCTTGTTGTTGCTCGAGTCGTCCCAGGACAGTCCCGTCTCGTCGAACGACTCTTTCCACGCCGAGACGAGCTTTTTCATCGCATCCACGAACATTGGCTTGTTGAAAGCAACCGTCTTGCCGTCCCGCTCGACCTCCATCGCCCCGTGGCTCCACATGTACGGGTACGCCCAGCTCGGCGGATCGCCCTGGCTGTGGCCGAACGCCTGTCCGATCGGGTGGCCCGCCGCTTTGAGCTTCTTGCCGAGGGCGAAGAACTGATCCCACGTCAGGTCGAGGATTTTCCCGGTTCGGGCCTGCTCCGCGGGGTCCGGCACGTTCGCTCCGGCTTCCCTCAGCCAGCTGACGCGGTAGTTGAGCGCGCTGTTCGATGCCCCGTGAGGGATGCCGAGATACCGCGGGCCGACCTTCGCATCGGTAGCCGCGAACGCCTCGAGGCCGCCGTCCCGCCGTGCGTACGCGTCCGCCATCTCTGTGACGTCGACGAGGCTGTCCGCGTAGAGGTAGTTCCAGCCCGGCCACAACTCGACGATGTCGTACCCGCCGGCCTGGATCGCGGCGGAGATTTTCGGCTGCAAATCGGGCCAGTTGAGGAAGTCCGCGTTGGCGTTGACGCCGTTGGCCTGGCCCCATTCCTGCACCTGCTTCTTGAACAGATCTTGGGCGGCCGGGATGAAGTACGTCGCCTGCAGGGTCGTGAGCGAGGTGCCCTTGAGTACCGTGGGCGCGGCGCCAGCCCAGCGCAGCAGGCCCGGAGCCGTGCCGAGCGCGCCGACTCCCAGCGCGGCGGCGCCGGTCTTCAACAATGTCCGCCGGGACAGACGCGAAGCGCCGGCGGCGGCCTTCAACGGTCGATCGCCCTTTCGCCGTGCCGTACGCGTGCCGGTCATTGACCATCCCTCCCTGGGATCATCCGTGCTGGCAGAGCCCTGCTCCCCAGGGGTTCTGGCGCGGTCGCGCCGCCACCTTTGCAGGAGTCGTCTGGACCCGGCTGAACCACGCTCTACTATGCCGCCGAACGTGGATGTCGTCGTTGTTGGTGGGGGAGTTGTCGGCACGAGCGTCGCGTTCCACCTCGCCCAGCGCCGCGCCGGCCGCATCGTGCTGTGCGAGCGGCGGTTTCTCGCCGCGGGCGCGACCGGCAAGTCCGGCGCGCTCGTGCGCATGCACTACGCGAACGAGCCCGAGGCCCGCCTCGCCGTGGCGAGCCTTCCGTACTTCCAGCACTGGAGCGACATCGTTGGCGCCGGGAAGTCGGGCTTCGTCAACACCGGCATGCTGCGGTTTGTCGCTCCGGCCAGCGAGGCCAAGCTCCGGGCCAACGTCGCGATGCTCCGCCGGCTCGGCGTCAACACGGCCGTGATCGGGCCGGACGACGTTCGTGCGATCGTGCCGTCGTGGCGCACCGACGACATCGCCGCCGCGGCCTATGAGCCCGATTCGGGCATGGCCGATCCCATCGCGACGACGCACGGCTTCGCCGCCCGGGCCGCCGACCTCGGCGTGGAGGTGCGGCTCGGCGCGCAGGTGCACGCGCTGCGCGTCGCCAAGGGTCGCGTCGAAGGCGTCGAGACGTCGGGCGGCGTTGTCGCGGCGCCGGCGGTGGTCGTGGCCGGCGGCGCGTGGGCGCTGCCACTTCTACGAAAGGTCGGCGCGGCCGACGTGCTGACCGCGGTGCGCACGCAGGTCACGCTCTTTCGCCGGCCCCCGGAGCACGCGGCGGTCCACCCCATCTGCATCGACGGGGCGAACGATCTGTGGCTGCGTCCGGAGGGGGCCGGGTTTCTCAGCACGCTCGTCGGGATCTCCACCCGTCAGGATCTGCCGGATCCCGATACGCTCGACGAGGGCGTGGACGGCGACTACGTCGTGCGGGCCAAGGAGCGCCTCATGAAGCGGATGCCCGCGATCGCGGGCGCGCCGATGCGCGGCGGGTGGGCCGGGGCGATCACGATCACGCCGGACGGCAAGCAGATCATCGACCGCCATCCGGAGATCGAGGGGCTTTGGATCTGCACCGGGGACAACGGGTCCGGCTTCAAGACCGCGCCGGCGCTCGGCGCCGCGCTCTCGGAGTGGATGACCGACGGCGCTCCGCGGACTGTGCCGCTGCGGCCGTTCCGCGCCACGCGCTTCAAAGAAGGCGACCTGCTGATCGGCGAAAACGA
>DATGFS010000080.1 GCA_035308905.1 bacterium
ACGCGGCCCTCGATGACCTGCACCAGGACACGTGCTCGTTGTTGCTCCCTCCGGCTCATTGTGACTCTCCCCTTGGTCATGGTGCCAGGGTGACAGAATCACTGAGCCATTAAGGGGTGACAGAATCATTGAGCTATTACACACACGCCCGCGCGCGTTGACACCCGTTCGACGCGGGTGTTATCCTCTGTGTGCCCCGCGATACTGTCCGCGGGGCACGTAGCACATTTGGCCAGGAGGTCCCGGGTGGGCGAGAACGAGGATGTCATCACCCTGCTGGACGAAGAGGGCGTCGAGCATGAGTTCAGCATTGTGGATGTCCTGGAAGTCAGCGATCAGCGGTACGCGATTCTGCAGCCGCTCGAATCCGGCGAAGAGCCCGACACCGCGGTGATCTTCCGGATGGAGGGCGACGCCCTCGTCACCATTGAGGACGACGCCGAGTTCGAGCGTGTCCGCGCCGCCTTCGAAGCGGAGGCCGACGCGCCGGACGGCGAAACCGGCCCGGCGGGAGGCAACGGCGCCGGCGAGGTCGCGCCGAGTTCCGGCAACGGGGTCGACCTGCCGCCCGGCGATCACGACAGCAGTCAGTCGCACTGACGGGCCGCGGCTTAGATGACAACGTTGCCGGCGAGTTCGCTGTAAGGCGGTCCGACGGCATGGGTCGATGGCTGCGGCCGGACGCCCAGGCCGATTCGATCTACGCGATTGACCCGTCCGCGCTGCGTGCCCGCGGCATCCGGGGCGTGATCCTCGATCTCGACAACACCATCGTCCCGTGGGGCGCGTGGGACGCCCCCCAGGCCCTCGGTCCCTGGATCGCCGCGGCGCGCGCGGTCGGTCTTCGCCTTTGCATCGTCAGCAACAACGCCGGCGCCCGCGTCGCGCATCTCGCCGCGGCCCTCGACCTGCCGGCCGTCACCGGTGCGTGGAAGCCGCGCCGCCGGGCGCTGCGCCGCGCGCTCGGCATGATGGGGACGGGGCCGGAGGCGACGGCGCTCATCGGCGACCAGGTGTTCACCGACGTGTTGGGCGGCAACCGCCTCGGCCTTCATACGATTCTGGTCCATCCTCAGAGCCGGCGCGAGTTCCCACTGACGCGCATCACGCGCCTCGCCGAACGGCTGATGGTCGGGCTCAAACGGAGGCGGGCATGATCACCGTGGCGGCGGATCATCTCGAGCGCACGCGGGCGTACCTCGCCGCGGCGGCCGCCGACGCGCTCCTCGTGGCGCGCCCCGAAAACCGCCGGTACGTGACGGGGTTCACCGGGTCGGCCGGGCTGGTTGCGGTCACGCCGTCCGAGGCGCTGCTCGCGGTCGACTTCCGGTATTACGAGCAGGCGGAGTCGCAGGCGCCGGCGTGCCGCGTGATCCGGGGCGGCGCCGACCCCGCGAAGGCGCTCGCCGACGCGGTGAAGACCCTCGGGCCGGCGCGCATCGGATTCGAGTCGGAATTCCTGCCGTACGCGCAGGTCGAGCGGCTGCGCGAGCGGTTCGCGCCCGCGGAGCTCGTGCCGCTCGCGGACGTCGACCGGATTCGCTGGGTCAAAGACGATGCCGAAGTCGCCGCGATCGCGCGGGCGGGGGAGATTGCCGACGCGGCGTTCGAGCGTTTGCTCGAGGTGCTGCGGCCGGGCATGAGCGAGCGCGACGCGGCGCTGGAGCTCGAAATCGCAATCCGCCGGGCGGGCGGCGAGCGGCTGGCCTTCGACACCGTCCTCGCCAGCGGCCCGCGCGGGGCGCTGCCGCACGGCCGCGCGACCGATCGGGTCATGGAGCGCGGCGAGTTCGTGACGGTGGACTTCGGCGCCGTCTTCGATGGCTACGTCTCGGACTGCACGCGCACCGTCGCCCTTGGGACGGCCGATGCGCGTCAGCGCGAGGTGTACGATCTCGTGCTCGCGGCGCAGCGCCGGGCGCTCGAAGCGGTTCGGCCGGGAGTGGCGTGCCGCGACGTCGACGCCGCCGGCCGCGCGGTGATCGCGTCCGCGGGCTTCGCCGAGGCGTTCGGGCACGCGATGGGGCACGGGATCGGGCTCGACGTGCACGAGGGGCCTCCCGTGTCGCCCCGCTCGGACGCGGTCCTCGAACCCGGGATGGTCGTGACGATCGAGCCGGGGATCTATCTGCCGGGGTGGGGCGGTGTGCGGATCGAGGACGCGGTCGTGGTCGCGGACGGCGCCCCCCGCATCCTGACTCGTCTCTCGAAGGATTTGATCCTGCTGGCTTCCTGAGGCGGACGGCGGCCGGGTGCTCTGATTTTATGGTGGCCGCCGCGGAGCGGAAGCCGTTGACAGCCGCGAACGAGGGCGGGTACACTGCCTACGGCCCGGAGCAAACGGAGAAAGACCGGCGTGCCGGCTCGGATAGGGTGATACCAGCGTGATCTCCTCGAACGACTTTCGTCCCGGCGTTCACGTCCTGCTGGACGGCGATCTTTACGCGATCGTCGAGTCGCAGCATGTCAAGGTGGGCCGGGGCCCGGCGTACGTCAAAGCCAAGATCCGCAACACCAAGACCGGGTCGATTACCGAACGTACGTTTCGCGCCGGCGAACGCGTGCCGCTTGTCTACCTCGAAAAACGGACGATGCAGTATCTCTACGGCACCGGCGACGAGTACGTCGTCATGGACAAGAACAGCTACGAACAGCTGACCCTCGGCCGCGAGCTTTTCGGCGACGCGGTGCGCTTTCTCCGCGAGAACCTCGATGTGACCGTGGTGTTCCACGGGGAGACGCCTATCGCCGCGGAGCTGCCCAATTCGGTGGACCTCAAGATCGTCGAGACCGCGCCGGGCGTACGCGGTGATACGGTGAGCGGCGGCAGCAAACCGGCGACGCTCGAAACCGGCGCGGTCGTCCAGATCCCGCTGTTCGTCGAGACCGGGGAGACCATCCGCGTGGACACCCGCAGCGGGAGTTACGTCGAGCGCGTCCGCTGACCGCCGGCCGAGGTCCGCTGGCTTCCCGGCGTTCTCCTATGTTACAATCGGGTCGTTGTACGGGCGGGGACATGCGTAGCTCCGGCGGTGTCCCGGCCCGGCGGCACACTATTTAATGGAGGTGGAGCACGTATGAGCCCTGAGCCCGCGGGCGGCGCCGGGATTGCCGTCGACGAGTTCCGGCGCCACGCGACCGACAGCGGATCGCCGGACGTCCAGATCGCCCGGCTGACCGAGCGCATCAACCATCTCAGCGAGCACCTGCGCGTTCATCAAAAGGATTTCCACTCCCGCAGGGGCCTGCTCAAAATGGTCGGCCAGCGGCGCCGTCTCCTGACCTACCTGAGCGCCCACGACCTCGCGCGCTACCGCGCGATCGTGGAGCGGCTCGGGCTGCGCCGGTAGCCACGCCGCGGGTACCGGCCTGGCCCCGCCGGGGGGGAGCGTATACTCCGCCCCAGGGGCGCCGTTTCCGCAAGCGGATGATGAGGAGGCTTGAATGGCAACCGAAGTGACCGAAGTACGAACCGGCCGGGTCTCGCTCGAGGTCGGTGGAAAGACACTCTCCCTTGAAACGGGGCGCCTGGCGCGGCAGGCCGACGGCGCCGTGGTCGTGCGATGCGGCGATTCGATGGTGCTCGTCACGGCCACGATGTCGGCCGGGCCTCGAGAAGGCATCGACTTCTTCCCCCTGACCTGCGACTACGAAGAGAAGATGTTCGCCGCCGGGAAAATCCCCGGCGGTTTTTTCAAGCGCGAAGGCCGTCCGGGCGAACGCGCCACGCTGACGGCGCGCCTCATGGACCGGCCGCTCCGGCCGCTCTTCCCGAAGGGCTTTCGCAACGACGTCCAGGTCGTCGCGACCGTGCTCAGCACGGACATGGAGAACACCCCCGATATCCTGGCCGTCGTCGGCGCCGGGGCGGCGCTGGCCATTTCCAGGATTCCGTGGGCCGGGCCGATTGCGGCGGTCCGCATCGGTCTCGTGGACGGCCAGTTTGTGGTGAACCCGCCGCTGCGCGCGATCGACGAGCGGACGACCGATCTCGATCTGATCGTCGCCGGCACCGCGGAGGCCGTCACCATGGTGGAGGCCGGCGCGCGCGAGGTGCCCGAGGCGCGGGTGCTCGAGGCGCTCGACCGGGGCCACGCGGAGATCCGGCGGATCATCGAGGCGATCAACGATCTCGTCCGCCAGGCCGGCCGGCCGAAGGTCACGCCGGTGATCGCCGGGCCGCCGGAGGAGATCGCGCAGGCCGTGCACGCCTCCGCCGCCGGGCGTCTGGCGTCCGCGCTGCGCTCCGCCGACAAGCATGCGCGGGAGGACGCCGTCGCGCAGGTCATGGCCGACGTCCAGACGGCGCTTGCCGCGCAGTTTCCGGCGCAGCACAAAGCGATCGGCGAGGCGCTCGACACGCTGATCAAGAACGAAGTGCGGCGCATGATCCTCGACGAAGGCGTGCGCACCGACGGCCGGACGCCGACGCAGATCCGGCCGCTGTCCGCGCAGGTCGGACTCCTGCCGCGCGCCCACGGCTCCGGCCTGTTTGAGCGCGGCCAGACGCAGGTGCTGACCGCGGCGACGCTCGGCACGGGGCAGGACGAGCAGATCATCGACGACCTCAGCACCCGCGAGCGGAAACGCTACATGCACCACTACGACTTCCCGCCCTACAGCGTTGGCGAGGCCCGGCCTATGCGCTCGCCCGGCCGGCGGGAGATCGGGCACGGCGCGCTCGCGGAACGGTCGCTCGAGCCGGTGCTGCCGCCCGAGGAAGAGTGGCCGTACACGATGCGGCTCGTCTCGACCGTCCTGGAGAGCAACGGGTCCACCTCGATGGCGTCGGTGTGCGGGAGCACGCTCGCCCTCATGGACGCCGGTGTGCCGATCCGCAAGCCGGTCGGAGGTATCTCGATGGGCCTGATCACCGGGCCCGAGGGCGACCCCGGCTCCGCGGGGCGGGACGGCCCGCGCACCGCCGTGCTGACCGACATCCAGGGCATCGAAGACGCGATGGGCGACATGGATTTCAAGGTCGCCGGCACGCGCGACGGCATCACCGGACTGCAGCTCGACATCAAGATCAAGGGCTTGAGCCGTGAGATCTTCGAGCGCGCGTTCGCGCAGGCGCGCGACGCCCGGATGACGATCCTGGACGTGATCGAACGGACGATTCCGCGTCCGCGCGCGGAGATGTCGCCGTACGCGCCGCGGATCACGACGATCATCATCAATCCGGAGCGCATTCGCGAAGTGATCGGTCCCGGCGGCAAGATCATCAACAAGATCACGTCGGAGACCGGCGTCAAGATCGACATCGAGCAGGACGGGCGCGTGCTGATCGCGTCCGCGGACGGCGAGGCGGCCGCCCGCGCGCAGCGGATGATCGAGGATATCGTGCGCGAGGCCAAGCCCGGCGAGACCTACCACGGCCGGGTGACGCGCCTGATGAACTTCGGCGCGTTCGTCGAGATTTTCCCGGGCAAGGAAGGGCTCGTGCACATCTCCGAGCTGTCGCACGAACGCGTGGCGCGGGTGGAAGACGCGGTCAAGGTGGGCGACGAGGTCGACGTGAAGGTCAAGGAGATCGACAACCTCGGCCGCATCAACCTCTCGCGTCGGGCGCTGCTGCCGCGCCCGGAAGGGCTGCCGGCCGACGCGTCCCCCGAGGGCGAGGGGACGCACGCGGAGCGGTCCGGTTCGGACCGTCCCGGTTCGAGTCGATCGGGCTACGACCGGGGCGGGCGCGACCGCGATCGCGATCGGCGGGGCGGACGGCACCAGGGCGGGCCGCGCCACGATCGAAAGCCTTCCGACGGCGGCGCGCCGGGAGGATCGTGATCCCATTGCATCCAGGCGCGCGCGAAGCCTCCGCAAGGAGGCTTCTTCATTAATGGCCGTTGATCCGGGGCCGTACCGCCGCGCGGTGCTGCCGAACGGCCTCGTGGTCGTCACCGAGCCGATGGCCCATGTCCGCACGGTGTCGCTCGGCGTGTGGATCGACGCGGGGTCGCGCTACGAGGACGCGCGGACGATGGGCGTGTCCCACTTTATCGAGCACGCGCTCTTCAAGGGGACGACGAGCCGCTCCGCGCTCGCGATCGCGCAGGAGATGGACGCGCTCGGCGGCCACCTGAACGCCTTTACGGACCGGGAGCACACCTGCTTCTACCTCCGCGTCCTCAGCGATCATCTCGAGGCGGCCCTCGGCGTGCTCGCGGACATGGTGCTGCATCCCGCGCTCGAGCCGGGCGCGATGGAACGCGAGCGGCAGGTCATCCTGGAAGAGATCGCGAGCTACGAAGACGCGCCGGACGACCTCGTGCACGACGTTTTCGCCGCCGCCCTGTGGCCCGGCCATCCCCTCGGCTGGCCCGTGGCCGGGAGCGCGGCGAGCGTCGGCGGCCTCGGCGCGCGGGAGCTGCGCGCGTTCATGGAGGCGCGGTACCGGCCGGGGGTCGCGCTCGTCGCCGCGGCCGGCCAGCTCGAGCACGACGAGATCGTAGACCGGATCGGCCGCGCCCTCGGCGTGTGGAACGGCGCGGCGCGTCCCGCCTCGCTCACCACGCCGGCGACGCAGCGCACCGCCGCGTTCCGGACAAAAGATGTCGAGCAGGTCCACCTCTGTCTCGGCGCGCCCGCCCTGCCGCAGGCCCACCCGGACCGGTACGCGATGGCGGTCCTCGAGACGGCGCTCGGCGGCGGCATGAGCAGCCGCCTGTTCCAGGAGATCCGCGAGGAGCGCGGGCTCGCCTACTCGATCTCCGCCTACCACGCCCCCTACCGCGACACCGGGGCGTTCGTGGTGTACGCGGGCACGAGCCCCGCCGCGTGCGTCGACGTGGTGCGCCTCACGGCCGGCATCCTCGGCGAGGCCCGGGCCGGACTGCCGTCGGACGACATCGCACGGGCGAAGGCGTCGCTCAAAGGCGGCCTGATGCTGGACCTGGAGACGCCCGGGAGCCGGATGTCGAAGCTCGCGCGGTCGGAGCAGTACTTCGGCCGCCAGTTCACGCTCGACGAAATTCTCGTGGACGTGGACCGGGTCACGGAGGCGGACGTGCGGCGCGTCGCCGGCACGGTGCTCGCGCCGGCCGCGTTCACCTTCGCGGCCGTGGGGCCGTTCGACCAGTACCGCGAGCTGCGGAGATCGCTCGAGGAGGCGGTGCGTGATGGCGATGCATAGGGTGGTCGTGGCCGGCGCGGCGGGGCGGATGGGCCGCGCCGCGATCCGCACGATCGCGCGCCGCGACGACATGACGCTTGTGGGCGCGCTCGGACGATCGACCGCCGTCGGGCAGGACGCCGGGACCGTCGCCGGCGCCGGCGTCCTCGGCGTGGCGGTCGGCGCCGATCTCGGGCAGATCTTTCTCGTCGCGCGGCCGACGGTGCTGGTGGACTTCAGCCACGGCGACGCCGCGGTCGCGCACGCCGAGGCGGCGCTCGATCATCACGTGCCGGCGGTGATCGGGGCGACCGGGCTGTCGGCGGAGGGTCTCGCACGCCTCAAGGCGCGGAGCGCCGCGGAGGAGACGGGCGTGCTGCTCGCGCCCAATTTTGCGGTCGGCGCGCTCCTGATGATGGAGTTCGCGCAGCGCGCGGCGCGGTTCTTCCCGCACGTCGAGATCACAGAGCTGCACCACGACCGCAAGCGCGACGCTCCGTCCGGGACGGCGGCGCGGACGGCGCGCCTCGTCGCCGCCGCGCGCGGGGCGGCGGCGCCCGCGCCGGCGGTGCAGGAGACGGAGCAGGTCCCGGGCGCGCGGGGCGGGGTGATCGACGGGATCCACGTGCACAGCGTCCGGCTCCCGGGCTTGGTCGCGCATCAGGAAGTGCTCTTCGGCGGCACGGGGCAAACGCTGCTGATCCGGCACGACTCGGTGAGCGAAGAGTGTTTCATGCCCGGCGTCGTGCTGGCGATTCAAAAGGCCGGGACGCTGCGGACGTTCGTGGAAGGCCTCGAGCACCTGCTCGACGCGTGACGTGCGGGCTCGAGACCGGCGCGCCGCGTGCGGCGCGTCCCGAGGGTAGCGGGGGTGGAGGGAATGGCGGCAGGCTATCGGGTGGCGGTGGTAGGGGCGACCGGCGCGGTCGGGCGCGAGGTGCTGCGGCTTCTGGAGTCGCGGCGGTTCCCGGTGGGCCGGCTGCGGCTCGTGGCGACGCAGCGCTCGGCCGGACGGCGCATCGGGCCGCACGTCGTGAAGCCGATCGCGCCCGAGGTGTTCGACGAGGTCGACGTGGCGATCTTTGACACGCCGGACGAGGCGGCCAAGGAATGGGTGCCGGTCGCCGCCGCCCGAGGCGCCTGGGCGATCGACAACTCCGCGGCGTTTCGGATGGCGGACGACGTGCCGCTCGTGATCCCGGAAGTCAATGCGCACGCGCTGCGCCGGGCGCCGCGGCGCATCATCGCCAACCCGAACTGCACCACCGCGACCGTGGCGGTGCCGCTCGCGCCGCTGCACCGGGCGGCCCGCCTGCGCCGGCTGATCGCCTGCTCGTACCAGTCCGCGTCCGGCGCCGGCCAGCGCGGCCTGGATCAGTTGTGGGCGGAGCTCAAGGAAGCGGCCGCCACCGGCCGGGCGCCGGAGGCCCCGCGCGGCGAGGTCTCGCCGAAGCACCCGATGGCGCTCAACATCATTCCGGCCGTCGGCTCGCTGCGCGGCGCGCACACGAGCGAAGAGGTCAAGATGCAGGCGGAGCTGCGGAAGATGCTCGAGGCGCCCGATCTCGTCTGCGGCGCGACCTGCGTCCGCGTGCCGACGCTGCGCGCCCACGGCGTGGCGGCGCACGCCGACTTCGCCGAGCCGTTGTCCGCGGAGCGCGCCCGCGAACTGCTGGCCGGGGCGCCCGGCGTGGAGGTGGTGGACGATCCGGCCGCGGGAGACTTTCCGACCGCGATCGCGGCCGCGGACCGCGAGCCGTGCTACGTCGGCCGGATCCGGATCGACGCCGCGGGGTGCCTCGCCTTCTTCGCCGTGGCAGACAACCTCTGGAAGGGCGCGGCGCTCAACACCGTCCAGATCGCGGAGACGCTCGTGCGCGACGGGCTGCTGACGCCGGCGCGCGCCTGACGCGCAAGATTCTCGACGGTTCTTGAAGGAGGCGCCGCCTGGAAGACGGAACGTCTCCTGCGACGCCGGCTTTAATTACATGGTGGCCGGCGCGTTTTGGCCCGCGCCGCAGGCCCAGGGTCGGCCGGCACATATCGCCGGCTAGTCCCGTAAAGGGGCGACGGCGGGTCGACATCACACGCAAGGGGGTGACCGGGATGGCGGACTTCGGACGCGTGATCACGGCGATGGTGACGCCGATGGATAAGTCCCTCGCGGTCGATTACGCCAAGGCGGCGGCCCTTGCGACGCGCCTGGCGGACCAGGGCTCGGACGGGCTGGTGGTGTGCGGGACCACCGGCGAGTCGCCGACGCTCAGCGACGAGGAGAAGATCCGCCTGTTTCACACGGTGCGGGAGGCCGTGGCCGCGCGCACCGCGGTGATCGCCGGCACCGGCACCTACGATACGGCGCACAGCATCCACCTGACGAAGGAGGCCGAGAAGGCAGGCTGCGACGGCGTGCTGCTTGTGAACCCGTATTACAATAAGCCGTCGCAGGAGGGCCTGTACCGGCACTTCCGGGCCGTGGCGGAGAGCACGCGCCTGCCCGTGATGCTCTACAATATTCAGGGCCGCACGTCGGTCAACTGCGAGCCCGCGACGATCGCGCGCCTCGCCGAGGTGCCCAACATCGCCGCCGTCAAGGAGGCGAGCGGCAGCCTCGACCAGATGTCGCAGATCCGCAAACTCACTCCGCCGTCGTTCCGGCTCTACAGCGGCGACGACAGCCTGACGCTGCCGCTGCTCGCCGTCGGCGGGCACGGCGTCGTGAGCGTCGCGGGGCACATCGCGGGGCGCGAGATCAAGGAGATGATCCTCGCGTTCGCGTCCGGCGACGTCCGGAAGGCGCAGGCGCTCCATTTCCGGCTGTGGCCGCTGTTCAAGGTGCTCTTCATCACCACGAACCCGACCCCGGTGAAGGCGGCGCTCGCGATGGCCGGCTTCGACCCCGGCGGGCTCCGCCTGCCGTTGGTCGAGGTGACGCCGAACGAGCGCGAGCAGATCGCCACGGTGCTGAAGGACCTCGCCCTGGCCGCGGTGCCGGCCTAGCGGCGTCCCGTTCCGCCGGCGCGGATTCGTCCGGCCGTCTTCACACTTTGTCTTCACACTCTCTGTCTTCACACTTATGCTTTTTTGGAACCATACCGCTGTCCCCGGCGCTAACTGGGCATTACAAATGGCGACATCAGATCTGTTCGGGGGGCGCGGGTGAAGATGAGGGGGATCGGACGGAACGCCGTTCGTATGCTGGTGGTGGCTCTGGTCGCGATGGCGGTGGCGGCTCCGGGATTTGCGCCGCGCGCGTCGGCGCAGCCGGGCGCGTACACCGGGCTCGTTATTCTTGTGCGCACGATCCATCTCGACCGGTCGATCAGCCCGGCCGTGCTGACGCCCGCGGGCGAGATCGTCTACGGCCGCGGCTGGTGGAAGCCGGGCCAGCTCAACGATGACTTCGCCGAGCACTACGGGATCGTCGAGTACGCGCCGTCGCTCCAAAGCGCGAGCCGCGTGGGGCCGCGGCCGCTGGTCGTATTCGCGATCGGCGTCAGCGGACCGGTGCTCTCGAACTTCAAGACCGACGTGGTCGTGAGCGATGAGGACGCGCTGCGGATCCGCGACGCGAATACGCGCAGCCGGTTTCTGCAGCAGATGCGGGTCGCTTTCGTCAACTAGCCGATGGCCCATCGTTTGAGCTACTAGGCGATCGCAGACCTCGGCGCGTTCTGATCGAGGAAGGGCGGCCTCCGCTGGGACCGCCCTCTTCGTTTTCTTCCCGCGCCGCTCCGGTTATGATGTGGGCGTGGACCGGGGGAGCAGGGAACAACGGCTCGCGGCGCTCCGGCGCGGCGTCGCGCGGTGCCGCCGCTGTCCGCTGTGGCGGGGCGCGACCCACGCCGTGGCCGGCGAAGGAAATCCCAACGCCGCGGTGATGGTGGTCGGCGAGGGTCCCGGCCGCCAGGAGGATCTCAGCGGCCGGCCGTTTGTGGGGCGCGCGGGGCGTCTCCTTGAGCAGCTGCTCGCGCACGCCGGCCTGCGGCGCGAGGATGTCTACATCACGAACGTCGTCAAGCACCGGGCGGCCACACCCGGCACGCCGAGGCGCGACCGGCCGCCGCTATCGGGCGAGATCGGCGCGTGCCGCTCCTGGCTGCTGGAGCAGATCGAGATCCTTCGTCCCCGCGTGATCGTCACGCTCGGCCGGCACGCCCTGGCCGCGTTTCTGCCGGCCGCCGCAATCGGGGACTGCCACGGGCGCCCCCAGGCCCACGACATCTGCACCATTCTGCCGCTCTATCATCCCTCGTATGCCCTGCACAATCCGGGGGTACGGCCGCTGCTATTCCGGGACGTCGCGGCGCTCCGGGCGCTCGCCGCGGATCGGCGCGCGGGCGGGTCCTCGTCCTAGGGGTGGGCCGCGGCGACGAACCGGGTGATCGGCACAAAGACGACGCCGGCGTCGTCAAACTCGGCGAGGTGGCGCGCCACGATTTCGGGCGCCCCGGTCGTGATGTGCGCGCCGGCGATCGCCCAGCCCTGACGAACGGCGGTTCGCAGCAGTGCCCGAACTTTGGCATCCATATCGGTGGGAGGATCATCGAGGTACGTTGTGACCAGTACCGTTTTCATGCCGGCGGCCCGCGCAACGTCGAGAGCGACCGAGCGCGGGGTCGTCCGGTTCTCCTGGAACCACAGGCCGCGCGCCTTGAGAGCTTTCATTACCGCGGTCATGACGCGGCGGTCGGCCGTCGCGCGCGAGCCGGCGTGGCTGCTGACGCCGGCGACACCCGGCACGGAATCGAGATCCCCGGCGACCGTGCGGGCGATCTCTGCGTCGGTCATGCGCACCCAGACGATGCCGCCGACGGGGCCCACATCGGCCGCGTTGATCGACTCCAACGGCAGGTGCAGCATCGGCGTGAGGCCGTGTGCGGCCGCGTCACGCACGATCTGCGCGGAATAGCGCTGGTGGGGAAAAATGCCGAGCCCAAACGGCCGGCGCATCGCGTAGATCGTTTTGAGGTCGTCCAGGCTCGCGCCGGCGTGCTCGAAGACGATCGCGACTTGAGGGTGCGCGGCGCCGGTACCCGCTCGAGGGCACAGCCCGAGCAGTCCCGCGACGATCGCCACCACGCACGCCCTCCGGACCACTGATCGTACCCTATCGTTGGAGACGGGGTCGTGTCAAACGGTCGATCCCGGCCGGGTCTGCGCGGGGTAACGCCACGCGCGCGACGAATGAGGTGAGCGTGACTTCAGAGCCGCAGGGTGGAGTGAGGGGCGAACGGCGCCCCGACACGGCTTCGCAACCAGGCACCTCGCGCCGCCGCCGCCGTCGGGGGCGGGCACCGGGCGAGCGTGGTCCCGTTCCCCAGCGTCCGTCCCCCGCGTCGCCTCCGGCGGCAGCGCCCGTATCCCGGCAGACGCAGCCCCGCGAGGGCCGCGCGTCTGCGCGCCCCGACGGCAGCCGTGCGAAGGCCGCGCCGGGCCCGGCGCCGCGCGGGCCACAGCGCCGCGCCCCGGGCGGTCCTGTGCTCGAAGTGATCCCGCTCGGCGGGCTCGGCGAGATCGGCAAGAACTGCACCGTCGTGCGGGTCGGCAGCGATTGTCTCGTCATCGACGCCGGGTTGATGTTCCCGGACGAGGAGGATCTGGGCATCGACTTCGTGATCCCGGACTACCGCGCGTTCGAGCAGGCCGGGACGATCCACGGCGTCGTGCTGACGCACGGCCACGAGGATCACGTCGGAAGCCTCCCGTATCTCCTGCGCGCGGCGCCCGTCCCGGTCTACGGGATGCCGCTGACACTCGGGCTCGCGCGCCGCCGTGTGGAAGAGACGCCGGATACGCCGGCGATGCAGGAGGTCGTCTGCGAGACACGCCGGCCGTTCCGGGTGGGACCCTTCGAAGTCGAGCTGGTCCACGTCAACCACAGCATCCCGCAGGCGTGCGCGGTCGTCGTGCGCACCCAGGCCGGCACGCTCGTGTCCAGCGCGGATTTCAAGTTCGACCAGACGCCGATCGGCGAGCCCCCGACCGATTTTGCGCGTCTGGCAGAGATCGGGGAGCAAGGCGTCCACCTGCTGTTGATGGATTCGACCAACGTCGATCGGCCGGGGTACGCGCCGTCCGAGCGGGTGGTCGGTACGGCGATGGACGAGATCGTGGCACGGGCGCAGGGCCGGGTCTTACTGACGACCTTCGCGAGCAACGTGCACCGGCTGCGGCAGGCGTTGGACACGGCCGCTCGCCACGGGCGCAAGGTGGCGGTGGTCGGGCGCAGCATGGTCGATACGGTGCAGATCGCCGCCGACCTGGGCATTCTCCGGATCCCGCGCGGCGCCGTGGTGCCGGTCGACCAGCTGAAGGGGCTCGCGGACGCGCACGTGATGATCCTGACGACCGGCAGCCAGGGCGAACCGATGTCGGCGCTGAGCCGGATGGCCACGGGGCAGCACCGCGCCGTCGCGATCAAGGCCGGCGACACGGTCATCCTGTCTGCGACGCCCATCCCCGGCAACGAAGGCATGGTCGCGCGGACGATCGACCAGCTGTACCGCCAGGGCGCCGAGGTGCTGCACGGCGGCCCGGTGCACGCCTCCGGGCACGCCTGCCAGGAAGAGTTGAAGTTGATGCTGACGCTACTCCGCCCGCGGTATTTTCTTCCCGTGCACGGCGAGTACCGCCACCTGGTCCATAACCGCCGCCTGGCGGCGTCCGTCGGAATACCGGAGGAACGCAGCCTGGTAGCGGAGAATGGGCAGGTCATCGCCGCCTCGGCGGACCGGCTGGTTCGTACGGGGTCGATCGAGGCCGGGTCGGTGCTGGTGGACGGTCTCGGCGGGGTCGGCCCGATCGTGCTGCGGGACCGGCGTCAGCTGGCGAAGGACGGGGTCCTGATCGCGCTCGTGGTGATCGAGCGGCAGACCGGCGAGCTGCTCATGCCGCCGGACATCGTGTCGCGTGGCTTCGTCTATATGCGTGAGTCCGGCGATTTGATCGAGGAGTGCAAGAAGCAGATTGTGGAGGTGGTCGCCCGGTGCCACGAGCGCGGCACCACGGAGTGGGCGGCCGTCAGGTCGGCGATACGGGAGGCTCTGGGACGGTACCTGTTTGAGCGGACGCGCCGGCAGCCGATGATCCTGCCGATGCTGGTTGAAGTGTAGCACCCGTCGTCGAACGCTCGTCGTCGCATTCATCGCAGCCTAGGAGGCCGCCAGTGCCGAAGCACAAGGCGTCCCACTCCGGATACACGAGGGCGGTAGGCGCGGCGCTCATCGCGCTTGCGTTCCTCGTCGCGGTCAGTCTCTTCCCGCACCAGAGCGCGCTCGCTCCGCGGTTCGTGGCCGCGCGCGCCGGTCAGGCGTTCGGGTTTGGAATCTGGTTCCTGCCGTTCCTCTGCCTGCTCATCGGTCTCATCATCGTGGTCCGCCGGAATTTTGCCTTGGGCGCCCGCGTGTGGGGGCTGCTCGCCGGGTACGTCGTGGCGCTCGTCGCGCTGCATCTGCGGTACCCTGCCGGGCGAGAACTGGTCGCGGCTTCCGGCCGGAAAGGCGGCGGCTACGTCGGCGCGATCCTCTCGGTGGCGCTCCGCCGCCTTACCGGCGAACCCGGCCTGTGGGTCGCGACGGTCGGCGGCGCCGCGGCGGCGCTCGTGCTGCTGTGGGGCGTCTCGCTCGACGAACTCGGGCGACTCTGTCTGACGGTGTTTCTCGCCACGGGCCAGGCCGCCGCCCGCGCGTGCCGGACGGCCGCGGCCTGGTGTGGCGGCGCGCTGATGTGGCTCGGCCGGGCGGCCGTGTGGCTGGTGCTTGTGACCCTGGCCGGCCTGCGCACCGCCGGCCGGCTGCTGTGGCAGGCCGTTGCCGCCGTCGCTCCGGTCGTCGGCCGGGCTGCCGTGTGGGCGGCGACGGCGGCGTCCACGGTCGTCCGGCGCGTTCGGGATCGGGTCCGGGAGGCCCGCGAGTCCACGGCGTCCCCGCTTGTGCCCCGCGCCTCCGTCACGCATGCCGTCACGGTGAGCGAGGCGTCCGCGGCAACACGGCCGGAGGCGCCACCTTCGGCCTTGCTGGAATTGGAGGCGGAAGCCGAGGCCCCGGGTGCGGAGTCTCATGAGCCGGGCGCGGAACCGGCCGCCGCGGATGAGTCGGCGGTTGCCGGCTCACCGTCGAGCGCCGAGGCCGGGGGGGCGCCGGAGACGCCCGCCGCCTCCAAGCGCCCGAAGCGGCGCCGCTCCAACGTCGCGCAGGAGGCCCTGCCGTTCCCGGTCGAGCCGCGCCGCGCGTACGTGGTGCCCGACCTGTCGCTGCTCGACGCGTTTGCCGCGAAGGCCAAGGCCGGCAAAGTGGACCCCGAAGAGGTGGCCCGGAACCTCGAGCGAACGCTCGCGAGCTTCGGCGTCGAGGCGAAGGTGATCCGGTGGGAAACCGGACCGGTCGTGACCCGGTACGAGCTTCAGCCGGCGCCCGGCGTCAAGGTCCAGAAGATCACAAGTTTGCAAAACGACATCGCGCTGTCGCTGGCGGCGAGCAGCGTGCGGCTCGAGGCGCCGATCCCCGGCAAGTCGGCGATCGGCGTCGAGCTGCCCAACGAGCGCCCGAGCCTCGTGCACCTGCGCGAGATTCTCGCGAGCGACGAATTCGTACGCGCGCCCTCGCCGCTCGCCGTCGGGGTCGGGAAGGGGATCGCCGGGATGCCGATCGTCGCGGACCTGGTCCAGATGCCGCATCTCTTGATCGCCGGGGCGACGGGCGCCGGGAAAAGCGTCGCCCTCAACTCCATGATCGCGAGCATTCTCTTTCGCGCCACGCCCGAGCAGGCGCGGTTTCTCATGATCGATCCGAAGCGCGTCGAGCTGACCAACTACAACGGCATCCCCCACCTGTTGAGTCCGGTGGTGACGGGCGCCCGGGAAGCGGCCGCGAAGCTCCGCTGGGCGATCCAGGAGATGGAGAGCCGCTATGAGATGTTCGCGAAGGACGGCGTCCGGAACATTCAGGCGTTCAACGCCAGCCACCCGGACCGTCCGCTGGCGTTTATCCTCATCATCATCGACGAGCTCGCGGATCTGATGATGGTCGCGCCGGCCGATTTCGAAGAGATCATCTGCCGCCTCGCGCAGATGACCCGCGCGACCGGCATTCACCTGCTCGTCGCGACGCAGCGGCCCTCCGTCGACGTCATCACCGGGCTCATCAAAGCCAACATCCCGTCGCGCATCGCGTTTTCGGTGTCGTCGCAGGTCGACAGCCGGACGATCCTCGACCACCCCGGCGCCGAGAAGCTGCTCGGCCGGGGCGACATGCTCTTCTCGCCGCTCGGGGCGAGCCGGCCGACGCGGGTGCAGGGCGCGTTCATCAGCGACGCGGAGACGGAGCGGCTCGTGCAGTTCTGGCGGACGCAGGGCGAGCCCGCCTACGTCGACGCGCTGCTCCACGCGACGGCCGACGGGGCGGGGGAGGACTCCGCCGGCAACGCCGACGCGCTGCTCGCCGACGCGGCGCGGCTCGTGGTGCGGGCGGGCTACGCGTCGGTGTCGCTGCTCCAGCGCAAGATGCGCATCGGGTATGTGCGGGCGGCGCGTCTCGTCGACCAGATGGAGGAGAAGGGCATCGTCGGGCCGTCCCAGGGATCAAGTCCGCGGGAACTGCTGGTGGGCCTCGACGAGCTGGAACGGGTCCTGCGCACCGGCGCGCGCGGCGACGCGGACGATGCAGGGGATCACCCCGCCGCGGCGATGGGCCGGGCGCGCGCGGCGGCCGTCGCGGAAGACGCGCCGTAACGAGGCGACGAGCGACACGCTCGTTTCCGCGGCGGTTGACCCGGGGTCTTGGCGCTAGGCGAGCCAGTGTTCGGTGGTTGCGACGTCCGCGCCCCTGACTTGCCACAAGGGCGCCCGCTCGGGATGGTAGCGGGACCCGATCGGAATGGAATAGGTATCTCCGTCCGCGTAGGAACGCTCGCGTTCCTCGGTGCGGTTGAGCAGTTTGCGGAACGCGAGGGTGCCGGCGGACGGTTGATGTTCGTACAGCCGGCCCGCGAACACGTCCGTGAGCAGATCCGTGTAGCGACGGTGCACGCATGCCGCGAACGTAAACGGCTGTTCCCAGAACAGGTCGATCATGTCTTCGAGAACGTCGATGCCGCGTTCGCTCGACAGCTGGTAGCCTGCAAACGGATTGCCGTTGTCTGTGCGCGCGTTCCCGAGGTACGCGCGCACGAGTGGTGCGATGAACTCAGCTTCCCGCATCGCGACCGTCACGCCGAACGAAAAGATCGGGTCGATGAAGCGGTGCGCATCTCCGATGCAAAGGAAACCCTTTCCGGAAAACCCGCGGACCTGGTACGAGTAGTTGGGAATGACGTGGACGTCCTCGACCAGATGGGCCTCGGGAATCCGCCTCGCCAACTCGGGATTGAGCTCACGAATCTCGCGGAGCAGGAAATCCTGCTTGCTCTCCTTTCGGTCGAGGAAGTAGGCGGACGGGCAGACAATTCCGACGCTTGTGACCTCGCCGTCGATCGGGATAAACCAGGCCCAGTGAAACTTCTGCTGGTACAGGATGACCGTGTTGCCGGGCTTTTCGTCTCTCGCCTCCCCGGAGTCCCGAATCGCTCCCGTCACCTGGGAGAAGAACGCGACCTGCCGATCGTATGCGCCCAGGTACTTTGGGCCGGTCGCTCTGTGGTTTGCGAGGAAGGTGGCTTGGCCGGAGCAGTCGAGCAGCAACTCGGATTCGATGTCGAGCGTGCCGCCGCCACCGGCCTGTACCCGCACGCCGTGCACCGAGCCGTCGTCATGCACGAGGGGCCTGATCGCCTTGCCGGGCAGGAACTCGGCGCCGCGCCGCCGCGCCTCGCTGAACATCATCGCGTCGAACTCGCTGCGCCGGACCGACCACGTGAAGCTGTCTTGGAGCCGCCAGTTCTCGTCCCGGGCCGTCACCGGTACAAACCACGAGGTCCGGGCGGTAGGTCCGTAGACCTTGACGCCGTACTTCACCGGCCACGCGCGCTCGGTCATTTTCGGCTCGAGGCCGAGCCGCCGGATGACCTGCCCGCCTTCCCCCGTCAACGATTCGCCAATGTGATACCGGGGAAACGTCTCGGCCTCGACGATCAGCGGAGTGATACCCTGCCGGAGGAGGAACATCGCGGTGGCCGCTCCGGCCGGTCCCCCGCCAACGATGACGACATCCCGCTTCATCAGTCGAACCTCCTCAACAACGCGGTCTCCGTCGACCACCCCGTACGGACGCGCAGACCTGTCCAATGGTCCTCCACAGAGTACCCGCCCGCCGCAACGGCACATACCATCGTTGGATGGAACCAGCAGCCAACCCCAGATGACAATCGATGATATGCCGACGGCGCCAAACAAGCGTTCGCGGCGACCGGCCGAGGGCCACCCGGCGACTACTTCGAAGTATCAGGCCATGCGGCTCATTCGCAACCTTGCCTTCGCCCTTCTGCTTGGTGTCACCATAGCGCTGCCGCTCGGCTCCGCCCATCCGTCGGACGCGCCGTTTCGGGCAACGCCGCTCGTTGACTTTGCCCCGAACGAACGCTATCTTCGTCGGTTCGAAGGATTGCTGTACACCGATCCGGCGACAGGTCGCAGCAGCAACGACGTCCCCGCGCAGCACGACGCCGACGGGAGGAGGATCGCATCCCAGATCGTGCCCCTGGACGCCGACGGCCGGCCATCGCCGTCCGGCAAGATCGGCGTCGTGGCACTGGGAATGAGCAATTGGACTATGGAGTGGTGCCGGGAGCAGTTCAGGGATTTGAGCCAGTGCACCCCGGACTCTTTTCTCCCGCTGGCGCGCTCCAATCCCGAGGTCAATCACACGACGCTGGTTCTGGCCGATTGTGCTTTTGCCGGTCTGGTTGCCTACAACTGGGTCGACAATCATAGAAACCCCGGGGCATATACGCTGTGTCTCACCCAGCGGCTTCCGCTGTGGGGGATAGCGGCGAAGCAGGTCGAGGTCGTGCTGTGGAAAAACGCCGACCCGATCAGATCGGACAATTGGCCGCCGATGTCCCCGGGCATGGTTTGTCGGGTTGCCGGCGCTCTCAATGCCTCCAACCCGGCAGTGCAGGGATCACCTGATGCGTGCAACTATGAGCGATATACGGGCATGATGGCTCGTTTCCTGAAGAGCGTCTTCCCTAACGTGAAGCAACTGTTTGTACATGCGCGGATCTATGGTGGCTATGCGACCACGACCCTTAATCCCGAGCCGTACGCCTACGAGACAGGCTTCGCCACGAAGTGGCTGGTCGACTCACAGATCCGCCAGGTCGCGACTGGTCGGATCGATCCGGTTGCCGGCGATCTCGATTATCGCAACGGCGAGGCGCCGTGGATCGCGTGGGGCCCGTATTGGTGGGCTGCCGGCAACACGCCGTGCCGCAATTGCGCGGAGTCCGGGATCACCTGGGCGGCCGACGACTTCGATCCCCGCGACGGCATACACCCATCGCCACACGGTGTCGCGAAAGTGGCACGGATGCTGCAGCGGTATTATTTGCAGAGTCCCTATAGTCCGTGGTTCCGGGCGCACTGATATCTCGCGGCCGCAACCGCCGCGACCCCCTCGGAGCGAATCAATCGCAGGATTGAATCACTCGCTCTACGATAGTCGCGGACGAGTTTCCTCATCGCACGTTGTGTATCGAATCCACCGTTTGCTCGATCATGTCGCGGGATGGCCGTCCGTATACTACCGTCAGGACGCCGTGCAATCGATCGCATCGCACAGGAGCGCGATGGACCTCGTTCTGGCTTTTTTCACGGCAATGGTTCTGTCGGTCGTCTTGACACCGGCGTGCGGGCGGCTGGCATTCTGGATCGGCGCGGTAGACTACCCGTCCGCCCGCAAGGTTCACCTCCGGCCCATGCCTCGGCTCGGGGGAGTGGCCGTGTACGTTGCGCTTGCGGTGGCCACTCTGCTGTTCCTTCGGGCCACGATCCCCGCCCAAATCACCCTGCTGCTTGCGGGCGCGGGCGCATTCGGCCTCATCGGCTTCGTCGACGATATACGAGATTTGGGGATCTCGAAACTGGTGCTGGAAGCCGTCGTCGTCATCGTCGTCACGTGGTTGAGCCACTTTCGCGTCAACCTCCCCTGGCCGTATGCCGGGGAAATCCTCGCGGTGCTCTGGATCGTGGGAGTCGCCAATGCGATGAACTGCCTCGATTGCATCGACGGCGCGGCGGCCGGCGCTGCGGCGGTCGGTGCACTGGCTCTTATGCTGTTGGCCCTGCTCGCGCATCGCCCGGGAGTCGCGACCGGGGCCGCCGCGGTGACCGGCGCCGCGCTCGGATTCCTACGTCACAATTTTTACCCGGCGCGGATCTTCCTCGGCGACAGCGGCAGCCTGATGCTGGGGTTTCTGCTCGCGGGGCTGGGTGCGGCCATCATAGCACCCGGGACATCTCCGGTGCCTTGGACGGCTGTGGCCTTGGTCCTCGGTATCCCGACGGTGGATTTTCTCCTCGTCCATGCGCAGCGGTATCGGCGAGGGTTGCGGAATCCGTCCGAACTCATAACCTCCACCGGCAAGGATCACCTGCCCCATCGGCTCATGGCCATGGGCCTTCCCGTCCCGGTGGCCGCGACGCAACTCTACGTAGCCTCTGCGGTCTTCGGGGGGTGCGCGGTCGCGCTCGTCGGACTGGGGCCGTGGGCCGGGCTTGCGGTGGCCCTACCGACGGTGTCGGTTGTCGTGCGGTGGTCCAAGCTCAACGCGCTGCCCGCGGTTGAGTCCTACGCACCGGCTAAACCCTCACAATAGCATGAACCTGCGGCCCTGCGACGAGGAGCAGGATTGCGCGCGCGTCACACGTACGATGCGCGCTAGGACGTCGGACTCTTCGCCGCGCGCTTTCGGTCGATCATCGACGTAATACTCTTCAACGTCGCGAAATTGCTCGGCACCAGTTCGTCATCCGCGATGTCCACGCCAAGCTCATCCTCGAGGAAGGAAATCAGCATCAGCAGCCCCATCGAGTCGATGACGTGATTGGCGATCAGCGGATAGTCTTCGGTCAGGGCGCCTACGTCGCCCCCCCAGTGCAGTTCCTGAATGATGAAGTCCCGAACGCTATCGATATGGGACATCGCGTGCCTCCTTCGTGAGTCTACAGGCGATCGATCCGTTCTCGGATATACGTGACGGCTGTCACTTATCGCCGGCGCCCCGAGGCCGCGTGCTCCATCCACTTCTCGAGGCAGGCAACCGTTTGCTGCTGTATCCGCAGGCTCGTCCACTCGTGCACGTTGCCGTCGAGCACTCGCATTTGCACGCAGGCCCTGCCTTGCGCAAGCACCGTTCCGAGCGCACCCTTCGTCGCGCGCACGAAATTCGCGTAGTCCCCGTCGTTGTTGCCCCAGAGCAATAGCAGCGGTACTCGGGCTCGAATCAAGTCACCCACCTGCCTGAGTATGGTCGGGTGCACCCTTGGAAATGGCCACCGCATCCGGCGACCGGTGCCCCTCAACCACGCCCACAGCGCTCGAAGAACAGCGAGTCGTCGGCGTCCGTCGAGCAAGCCCAGCAACATTCCAACGCTGGGTCGGATACGGTCATGGTTTAGGTCGTGAGTGCCCATGCCGGGAGGCAGCAGCGGCATGGATATGAGCACTGCGCCTTGGAGTCCTGGTACCCGCCGTGCGGCGGCCGCCACGGTGCGGGCGCCACCACACTTACCGATTAGGACCAGCTTGTCCATGCCGCGGCGCCTAAGTTCCGCGACGACGGCGAACAACCCATCGGTGTGGAGCCGTCCAAGATTGAACTCACGTTCCATCCCGGTGCTGTCTCCGGTTCCTCGCATATCGTACCGAAACACGCGGAAGCCTGCCTTCGCCAGGGAGCGGGCAAGCGCGACGTTGAAGTAGTTTTTCTCCAGCGCGCCCCCCGCGGCACCGGCGAAGTGCGGGGCCACCAACACGACCGCCTGTTGACGCGGCGGGCCCGCCGGGGTAGTGAGTACGCCAAAGAGCATTTCCGACCCAGCCCGGACCCACAGCGGCGTATCGTACGGCGCTTCGATGTTATCGTGGACGCGGGGCGTACCCACGGGCGCCGTCATCGTGCGCCCTCCAGTCGCCCGAGCCAGCCCAGGGTGGTTTCGATCAATCTGGCGCTCGACTGTGCACCGGCTATCACGAACCACTTGGAGGGATCTTCGCCTGTGATCATCACGCGCTCGACGCGCGACCCGGCGGCGGCAAGCACGTCACCGAGCGCAACATGCTCCGCCTTCCATTCATTCCGCACACCCACCTGAACGAGTAGAATCGAGCGCGCTTCGCTGGCAAGGTTCTCCCACAGGCGACACGCGGCGAGACTCTCATAGAGTGCGCGGTAAACCGGGAACCCCAGTACGTCGGCGTAGCCGTCCGTCTCGATCTCCAGGCGCACCTGGTCGAGGGTCTTCGTCAGCCTACCCTGTGTGGCGAGGGTGAAGACATTCTGCGCACGTACAAACGCCGGAAAGTATCGACGGCCGTCCGACACCGGTTCCCAAAGGGCAACCGGAATCGCGGTATCCCCCGCGACGGCCAGGCCGGCCACCAAGGCGCCCGCCCGGATGCCGCAAAATGCGAGCGATCCGGATTGCGTCAACTCCGTCGCGATATCGGCGGCAGCTTTGGCATCGTCAGCCCAGTTGCGCAATGTGGCCGTCTCGCGGTCACCGCCGCTGTGGCCTGTCCCCCGATAGTGGACCCGCACCGCGGCGTACCCGCGAACCGCGAATGCGCGCGCCGCGTCCACTTCGAGACGGTACAGCATACCGGCCTCTTTGGAGAAGGAAGGGCATAAGACGACGGTCCGACGCGCGGGGGTTTGGGGCCTGTAGAGCACGCAAAAGAGGTCGCTGCCGTCGCGCCTGACGAACATCGCGTCCTCGCGTACGTGGTTGGTCTCATCGATGCGCGTCGCTGTGCGGACGGGATACGTCAGGGTTCCTATGGGCATCAATCAGTCCTCCGAGTCCGCGGGCATAACGTGTTCCACCCAGCTTCGTAGGCACGCGACAATTCGCTGCTGGACCGCCAGGGTCGTCGGGTCATACACTCCGCCTTCGAGCACTTGTACCTGCGCCCGGTCGCCGCCTCGTTCCAGCAGCTTCCCGAGCGGCCCCCTCATCGCCCGCGAAAATTTTACATAGAATCTGTCGTCGGTGCCGTACAGGAAGAGCAGCGGTACCCGGGCTCGGATCGCGTTACGCACGTGCATGAGCAACACCGGGTGAAGGCCGGGAAACGGCCATCTCATCCGCCGTCCCGTACTCCTCGCCCAGGCCCACAGCGCCCGAAGAACAGCGTGCCGCCGGCGCCCATCGAACAAGCCCACCAGCATTCCCGGATTGGGCAGGAAGTAATTCCGATCGTAGGTGCCCATGCCCGGCGGGAGCAGGTTTGTGGAGATCAGCGCCACACCTTTGAGTCCGGCCAGTTGCCCGGCGGCGGCCAGCACCGTGCGCGCGCCAAAACACTTTCCGATGAGGACGACCCGGTCCATCCCGCGGCGCCGCAGTTCGGCTACGACCGCCATCACATCGTCGGTATGGAGCCTGCCGAAATTTAGCTCGGGCTCGGTTCCGGTGCTCTCTCCGGAACCTCGCATGTCGTATCGGAACACATTAAACCCGGCATTCCCCAGGCTGCGGGCGAGCGCGACGTGCAACCCGTTCTTCTCCACACGCGGGAAGACCAGCACCGCAGTGAGGCATCGGCGCGGCCCCGCCGGAGCCGTCAGTATACCGAGCAGCGCTTCAGGTCCGGACTGGACCCACACCGGTGTATCGTGCGACTTCTCGATCTCGGGACCTACGCGCGGCGTGTCCGTCGTCTGCATCATGGGTTGTCCCGGAGACCTTCGAGCCACCGCGCGGTGCTCTCCAACAGGACGCCGCTGGAGTGCACGTCGGGAAGCACGAACCAGTTGGCGGGATTTTCGCCGGTGATCAACGCGCGCTCGACCCGTGACCCCGCGGCGGCGAGCGCGTTGCCGAGCGTTGCGTGCTCCGCCTTCCATTCGTCCCGCATCCCCACTTGAACCAGCAAGACCGGGCGCGCCGCACATGCAAGTATCTCCCGCAACCGGCACGCGGCCAGGCTTTCGTAGAGCGCACGGTGAATGGGAAATCCGAGGGCGTCGGCGCAGCCCTTCGTCTCGATTTCTTGCCGCACTTGGGCGATGGTCTTCCGCTGACTGCCCTCGGTCGCCAGCACAAGGGCGTTCTGCGCGCGGACGAACGCCGGAACGTATCGGGCGCCGTCCGCCACCGGCTCCCACAGGGCGAGAGGAATCCCTGCACTTTCGGCGACGGCCGTCGCAGCGACGAGCGTACCCGCCCGAATCCCGATGAATGCCAGCGATTCGGATTGCGTCATCTTGGCCGCGACATTGGCGGCGGTCTTGACGTCGTCGGCCATGTCGTTCACGGTTGCGGTGCTGCGGTCGCCGTGGCTGTGCCCGGTCCCCCGGTAGTGGACGCGGACTGCCGCGTACCCCATGGCCGCAAACGCGCGCGCCGCGCCGACTTCGAAACGATACAGCATCTCCGCCTCTCCGAGAAACGAGCGGCAGATGATGACGGTCCGTCGTACCGAGCCGAGCGGTCGGTAGAGTACGCAGAAGAGGTCATGACCGCCGCGCCGCACGAACATCGCGTCTTCGCGCACGCCTGACACAGCGTCGATGCGGGTGGCCACCCGCGCCGGGTGTGCGACGGGGTCTCCCGCTTCGAGGAGGTGCTGATCCGTAATCACGCCGGAGTGGCTGGGGCGGCCGGCCGGGTCGCTTCCGTGGCCTTCAACGCGGCCGCCAGGGCCCCGCGATCGACTTTGCCGGTCGACGTCTGCGGCAGGGTTTCAAGGAACGTGAACGACTCGGGGACCATGTACTTGGGCAGCAGGGTCGCGCTAAAGCGGGCCAGTTCGCCGTCCGTGAGTGGCCCCTGCTGCGGCACGACGAACGCCTTGAGCCGACTGCCGACCACGTCATCGGGCACGGCGATGACCGCGCACGCCGCAACCTGCGGGTGGCTGTGCAGGGCGGCTTCAATGTCGCCGATCTCGATGCGGTAGCCGCGGCTCTTGATCTGGTGGTCGCGGCGGCCCAGGAACAGGAAATCGCCGTCGGGCGTCTCCTGCACGAGGTCGCCGGTGCGGTACACGCGCTCCGCGGTGGCACCAAACGGATGCTCGATGAAGGCGCGCGCCGTGCCCTCCGCGTTCCCCCAGTACCCGTAGGCCACGGTATCGCCCCGGACGTGCAGTTCGCCGACCTCGCCCCGCGCGGCCCGCCGCCCATCGTCGTTGACGGCAAAGACCTCGACGTTGGCGATAGCGCGCCCGATCGGAATAGGGGCCGTTTGATCCTCCGGCAGGGGGGGCACCCGGTAGTAGGTGCAGACGTTGGTCTCCGTCGGACCGTAGAGATTCGTGAATTCGGCGTGCGGCAGGAGCGCCATGAGGCGCCGGAGGTGCTTGGTCGGGAACACCTCGCCTGCGAAGATCACGTGGCGCAGGGACGGGAGCCGGCCCGCCCTGAGGCGGCCGTGGAGCAGGAGCAGCGTCAGGATCGACGGCACGGAATACCAGATTGTTATGCGCTCCCGCTCGATAAGCTCGGCCAGCTGCGCCGGGAAGACCGACGTCTCGGGGGCAACGACGACGAGCGTTGAGGACGCCATGGCCGCGAGGTAGATGTCTAGGATCGTCAGGTCGAAGTGGAGCGGCGCGTGGTTGGAGAGCACATCGGTGGGACGGGGCCGGAAGTAGTCACGACACCACTCGACGAAGGCCAACGCGTTCTGGTGCGAGAGCATGACCCCCTTGGGCTGTCCGGTCGACCCGGAAGTGTACAGAATGTACGCGAGATCCCGCGAAATTCCGGGCAGCGGGAATGCTTGGTCCGGCGAGGCCTCAAGGGCCTCCCGCGCCAGATGCGCCGTCCCGGCGGGCGGCGGGGGCAGATCACGTTCCCTGCCATCCAGGACGACGAAACGGTCGACCGGCGCCCCGGCCCGCCGCAATTCGTCCCAGGCGTCCGATTTTTCGCGGCCGGTCACGAGGCAGTGGATATCACAGTTCCGCGCGATGTAGGCAAGCCGCGCGGCGGGCGCAAGAGGATCGAGCGGGACGTAGGCGGCGCCGGCTTTGAGGATGCCGTAAACACCCGTGATGGCGTCCACCGACTTGGACAGGAACAATCCCACTCGGGCCCCTGGTCGTACGCCGGCATCCCTTAACACCCGCGCCAGCCGGTTGGTCCGGCGGTCGAGCTCACCGTACGAGATGGAACCGTTCGCATCGCGAACCGCCGTGTGGTCGGGGCGGCGGCACGCGGCCTCCGGCACGAGATGCGACAAGAGGTACGGTCTCATAAGCCCAACCTTCCCGCGATGATGTTCTTTTGAATGTCCGAGGTCCCGGAGTAGAGACGGCCTCCGACGGCGTCCCGGACGTCCCGCTCCAGTTCGTACTCTTCCGTGTAGCCGTAGCCTCCGTGGACCTGCACGGCGTCGAGGCTTGACGCAAGGAACGCTTCGCTGACGTGGAGTTTGGCCGTGGCCGATGCCGCCGACGTGTTCTGGCCGGCCGCGCGCAGCCATCCCAATTTGTAGAGCAACAGCCGGGAGGTCTCGAGTCGCACCTGCATGTCCACCAGCCGGTGGGACACAGCCTGAAACTTGCCGATCGGCTGGCCGAACTGTCGGCGCTCCTTGGCGTAGCGGATGCAGCGTTCGAGCTGCCGCTGCATCGTGCCGATCGCGCATGCCAGGATGTACCCGCGCTCCCACTCCATCGATGAGTTGAAGACGGTCAAGCCCCCTCCGAGCGGGCCTAGGAGGGTGTCCTCCGGCACCTCGCAGTCCTCGCACACGACCTCTCCCATCGGAGAGGTCCGCAAACCCATCTTGTGTATCTCGCGGCTGACCGAAAGGCCCGGGGTATTGCGCTCGACGAGGAACGCGGAGACGCCCCAGAATCCCTCGCCGCCGGTGCGGGCGAACACGACGAAGACGTCCGCGACCGGGGCGTTGGTGATGAATGTCTTCGTGCCGTTCAGGACGTAGCCCCCGGTGGTCCGCTCCGCCCGCGTCGTGAGCCCGAACGCATCTGAGCCGGATGCGGGTTCCGTCATCGCCTGCACGCCGATGAGGGATCCGTCGCATAGCCCCGGCAGGAATCGCCGCTTCTGATCCTCCCGGCCGAATGTAAGGATCGGCATCTGGCAGCTCCACATCTGGGCGCCGAGAGAGAACAGCAGACCGTTGTCCGCGCAGGCGTACCCGAGCGCCTCCAGCGCAATCGCAAGCGACAGCGGGTCCAGACCGCTTCCGCCGTAGTCCTCGGGAATCGGAAATCCCTGCACGCCGAACGAGGCACACCGCTGCCACAGGATCCGCGAAAATTCCCCGCGAGCGTCCCGCCCGGCGACATCGTCGGCGAGCTCGCGGCGCGCAAAACGCACCACGGCTTCACGCAGTTCTTTCTGTTCCTTCGAAGGCTCGAAATCCATGCCGCCCGCGCGGCCCCCCGCCGTTTCCCGCGATTGGTACAGTCTATTGCTGCGCCCTACTTTAGGCGTTGATCTTTTGATAGTCCCCCCATCGTGCGATGGATTTGCCCTGTCCAGTCGATGCGCGGCCCCGGCTGGTGGCAATTCGGCGCGAACGTGTCGCGACGGCGTCGCCGCCCGTACACATGCGAACACCAGATCGCTGTACGAATGAACGATCCGGTAGATCAATTGCATCAGTCAAATGTCCGGTGGGCCGAAGGGCGGGATCATGTCCAGCGGCCAACTGCATGCTCACGAAAGCAAATCGAAGGGATCAAACGATATCGTCGGACGGCGGGGGGTACCGATGGACAGAGTGAGGGTGCTCATTGTAGACGACACAACCCTGATGCGACAGGGCCTCAAGAGTCTTCTTGAGCACCACGACGGCGTCGAGTTCGTGGGCGAGGCGACGAACGCCGCTGACGCCACCGAGCTAGCGGCGCGGCTGCGGCCGGATGTGATCCTGCTGGACGTCGACATGCCGGGCCTCGATGCCGCCGAGGCGATTCGTCTGACCAAACAGCACCACCCCGAGGTCGAGATCATCGCGTTGGCCGAGGATACGGACCATCAGCGTGCGATGCGCGCCCTCGAGGCCGGGGCGACGGGCTTCGTGTTGAAGGACATCAGCCCCGACGATCTCATCCGGGCGATCGACGCCGTGTGTCACGGCCGTACCCTGATGGACCCGTACGTCGCCCGGCAGCTGATTGAGCGGCTGCAAACCATCATTCAGCACAACAACCACAACAACAACGGTAACAACCACGAGAACGGCGTGCAGCTCGGCGGGCTGTCCGGGCGGGAGCTGGAAATCCTTCTTGAGGTGACCCGCGGCGCAACCGACCGGGAGATCGGGCAGAAGCTCTTTCTGAGCACCTCGACCGTGAAAAGCCACATCCACTCGATCCTCGGCAAGATCGGCGTGAAGAACCGGACCCAGGCCGTCGCCTACGTCCTGACAAACGGGCTGGTGCGGCGGCGTCTGCCGGTGTGACGTGGCCGTCTCGGGGGGGCCAATCATGAAGGCGGTGCACGTCAAGGTCGAATCGGTGAAGACCCCACCGTCCAATTGGGCGATCGGGACGCCGTTCATTTATCAGTCGTCATTGTGGAGGATCAACGGCACGTATCTCGTGACGTCGCGCTCGGGGGTCCGGGAAGTGTGGTGGATTCTCGCGGAGCGGGCGAGCGACAATTGGTCGGCTGAATAGGAGGGCGGGCGATGAAACGGCGCCGGGAAGTGCGCGCAGTGCTTGGAGCCATGCTGACGGCCGTGCTGCTGGCCGCGGTCGTACCACCGGTCTTGGGCGACGCATACGTGGTGGCGCCGGGAGACACCATGAGCGTCACCGTGCTCAACGAGCCGTCGTTGAGCGGTTCCTACACCGTCGATCCCGACGGGAAGATCGCGCTGCCGCTTGCCGGCAGCATCCCTGTCGAGGGACTGACGCTCGACCAGGTGACGTCGACGATCGCCAAGGCGCTTGAGCCCTACATTGTCAAGCCGCAGGTCACCGTGGCGCTGCGGACCGTGAGCTCCAGAAACTACGTGTACGCGCTCGGTCAGGTCACAAAAACGGGTTCGTATACGATGGAACGCGGCTGGACCATCGCCGACCTCATCGCGGCCGCGGGCGGGACCACGTCGAGAGCCGCGCTGACCCAGGCGTTCATCCTCAGAAAGGACCAGACGATTCCCGTCGACCTCGATGCGCTGATCGTGAAGGGGCAGACGTCCGCAAACGTGGCGCTGCAACCCGGCGACGTGATCATCGTGCCGGAGACCAAGAACACCGTGCAGGTCATGGGCGAGGTGCTCCATCCCGGCAACTACACGTTCAAGGCGGGTGATCGTGTCGTCGACGTCATCTCAACCGCCGGCGGCAATACCACAAACGCCATCATCAAGGACGTCGGCGTGATCCGGCAGGACACCACCAAGAAGGCGGCCACCGTCATTCATATCGATCTGAACAAGTTCTACAAGGCCGGCGATCAGGCCCAGAACGTACCGTTGCTGCCCGGCGACATTGTGTACGTACCGCCGAAGGGAACGAACTGGCTCCAGGTTGTGTCGCAGCTCACCGGATTCGCGACGTTGATCACGATCTTCAAGTAGCACGGACGAAGGGGGCGGGCTGCGATGGAAGTCTGGAAGTATTACCGGGTTCTGCGACGGTGGCGGTGGGTCATCGTTGCCGCGATGATCGCGGGCGTCCTCGGCGGGCTGGCCTTTTACCGGCCCGGCATCCACGACTACAGCGCCACGGCGATCCTGCTGGTGCCGTCGGCCGACAGCGCCGCGTTCTCGACCCACCAAACCCAAGGGCCGGGGCAGACCCGAGGGTTGGCGGTCCTCGGGCGCATCTGGAGCTCCGACATTGCCGAGCGCGTGATTCAAGACCTCCACATGAACGAAAGTGTGTATGGGTTCCACCTGCGGCTGGCCGCCGCGCAGGACAAGGACAACCCGCTCATCCACATCGCGGTGAGCGGCCGGACCCCGCGCGAGGCCATTGCGCTCGCCAACGCGGTGGCGGACACGGTCGCACAGGACGACCGGGACGCCGGACAGCGGGACTTCACCGTCGCCCGTGAACTGGTGGAACGTCAGCTCACCACGGCGCAGGCGCAGGAACAGGCGTTGCAGGCGCAGCTCCTGGCTTTCGAGCGTGCGAACCAGGCGGACCTCTCGTCGCCGGCGCTCGTCCAGATCACCAGCCTCCAGACGCAGTTGCAGGACAACGACGTGGCGCTCCGGGAGGTGCAGGCCCGGTTGACCTCCACGAACGCCCAGTTGCAACAGCAGGGACCGACGCGAACCGAGCGCGAGCTCACGACCAACCCACAGACAGAGAGCATCCGAACACAGTTGCTGAACGCGGAGATCTCCCTCACGGGCGAGCTCGCATATCATACGGAGAGCCACCCTCATGTGATCGCGCTCAAGAAGCAGATCGACGGGCTCAAGGCACAGCTGGCCGCCGCGCTGACTCAGGCCGAGAACGCACGGCAGATCGTCCACAACGCGTTGTACGATTCCCTGACGGCGGCGCGCATCAACTTGGTGACGGACGAGATGGCGCTCGAAGCGAAGCGGGACGCATGGCAGCAGGTGATCGCCGCCACTGCGCGCCAGCTTCCCGTGGTGGCCCAGAAGAAAGCGCAGCAGGCCGGCTATTCCCGTGCCATCGGGGACCTCGACCGGATGATCCAATCGTTGACTCAGCAGGTCAGCGACGCCCGGCTGCGCGAGCAGGCGGCGCAGGCTCAGGCCAACGTGAGTGTGGTCGATCGTGCGCAGTCGGCGCAGGCAAACCCGTTCCGGGCTGAGGGATTCGTCCTGATGTTCGCGCTGATGCTCGGGCTGCTCCTCGGCGTCGGCTTGGCCGGTCTGTTGGAGTACCTCGACAATACCGTAAAGACGCCGCAGCGGGCGGAAGGGATCCTCGGCGTTCCCAACCTGGCCGCGATTCCGTCGCACAATCCTCCGTTCAATGAGGCGTATCGGATGCTGCGCGTGAACCTGACCGCGCTCGAACACGACAAACCGGAGATCTTTGCGTTCACGGGCGTGAAGCCGGGGGTCGGGACGTCGACGGTGGTCGCAAACACCGCACGTGCGTTTGCGCGGGCAGGCCGCCGGACGATCGTCGTCGATGCCGCGGTGGAGCGGCCTGTGCTGCACTCACGCTTTGGAGTGCCGAACGACATCGGCCTCGCAGACGTGCTGAACGCCCGCGCGACCTTGGCCGAAGCCCTGGTGCCCACCGGTGTCCGGAACCTCGAGGTCCTGCCGGCCGGCACGGTCGCGGCGGACGAAGGCGCGGTCGACGGACGCTTTGGCTCAACGGCCATGCGAGATCTGCTGACGGCGCTGCACGGGCGGGCGGACGTCGTGCTTTTCGATACCTCGCCGGCGTCGATCTTCTCTGCGACGCTGGACCTGGCACCGCTCATGTCCGGGGTTATCCTGGCCATCGACGCCCGCCAGGTGCCTCGCGGGTTGGAGCTGCAGGCCAAGACTCAACTGACCCGCGTCGGCGCCAGTTTGCTCGGGATGGTGTTGACCCGTATGCGCCCGGATCTGGTTGACAGCTATTACTACTACGATCGCCAGCTCAAGCCGCAGCGGCCGGGACTGTCGCCGGCGATGGCCGCTACGGGACTGGCGGTGCTGATCGGGGCGGCCGGCCTCGTGGCGGCGCTGCTCCTCAGGCGCGCCGGGCTGCACCTGCCGGCATTCGGCGAGGTGCTGGTGCGGTGGGCACCGTTCCTCCATTTCGGCGTCTTCGGCGGTCGTTAGCGATTTCGGGACGCACGCTCGTAGACTTTCTGCGGAGGACGAACGAAGTGATTAGTGCGCCGGAGCAGATGTTGGAGGAGCGGATCGCCGCCAAGACGGCGCGAGTCGGCGTGGTCGGCCTGGGCTACGTAGGACTGCCGCTGGCCGTGGAGTGCGCCAGGGCCGGCCTGACCGTCATCGGCGTCGATACGGACGCCGCGAAGATCGCCGCGCTCGGCGAGGGGCGATCCTACAACTTGGACGTCGGCGATGACGCGATCCGGTCCCTGGTGGGCGCGTCGCGGTTGTTCGCGTCGACGGGCTACGAGGCGTTGCAGGGCGCGGACGTTGTCGTTATCTGCGTGCCCACGCCGCTGACCAAAACCAAGGATCCCGATCTGTCCTACATCGTTGAAGCAGTCACCGCCTGTGTGCCGGCTCTGCGTCCCGCGATGCTCGTGATCCTCGAAAGCACGACGTATCCGGGGACGACTGTCGAGGTCGTCAAGCCCATCTTGGAGCGGAGCGGACTGGCCGCCGGCGTGGATTTCGCGCTGGCCTTCTCGCCGGAACGGATCGATCCAGGCAACCGCGCGTACCGGTTTCGGGATGTGCCCAAAGTCGTCGGCGGTCTCACACCGGCGTGCACCCGCCTTGCGGCGCGATTCTACGGCCAGATCGTCGAGCGCGTCGTCCCCGTGGCGTCCCCGACGCTCGCGGAGATGGTCAAAGTGTACGAGAACGTCTTCCGCAACGTCAACATCGCGCTTGTGAACGAACTCACGCTGCTCTGCGATCGGATGGGCCTCGACGTCTGGGACGTGATCGACGCCGCGTCTACGAAGCCGTACGGGTTCGTCGCGTTCTACCCGGGGCCGGGCGTAGGCGGACACTGCATTCCGGTCGATCCGTACTATCTGCTCGCCAAGGCCCGGGAGTATGATTTTCACGCCCGGTTTATTGAACTCGCGGCGACCGTTAACGACAGCATGCCGTACTATGTGATTTCTCGCACGCACAGCGCGCTTGAATCGCGGGGCAAGACGATTCGTGGCGCCGACGTGCTCGTGCTCGGAGTTGCCTACAAGCGTGACGTGGCGGACGCGCGGATGTCCCCCGCCACGAAGATCATCGAGTTGTTGGGCAAACGCGGAGCGCGGGTTCGCTACCATGATCCGCATGTGCCGGAGATCATGCTGCCGAATCCGGGGCGGCTGACCTCGATACCCCTGACAGATGAGGCACTGACCGGGAGCGATTGCGTGATCATTACCACGGATCACAGCGCCGTGGACTACGATCGCGTCCTCGCGCGCGCCCCGCTGATACTCGACACGCGGAACAGGCTCCGCCGGCTCGAGGGACGCAATCGCGCGGACCACGTCCTGACGTTGTGAACGTCCGCTCTCGGGGGCAGGCATCCGGCGCGCCCTGCGGCCTCTTGTGGGCCGTGCTGGCGGTGGCGTTCATCGCGCGGCTCGCCGCCGTCCAGGTATTCATCGGTTGGCATGCGCCGCCCGCGGTCGAGCCGGCCGCGGACAGCCGTATTCATATGGCGCTGGTCCGCAGCCTCCTCGGCGGGCACGGGTTCAGTTTGTTTGGGGCTCCCACGGGGGAGACGCCGCCGCTTTATATCTTTCTGCTCGCGGGGCTCTACCGGCTGTTCGGGGATCCGGCCGCCGTCCGGATTGTGCAGGGGGGGCTCGGCGCCGCCGACTGCGCCCTACTGTATACGATTGGGAGTCGATTGTTCAATCGGACCACGGCGCTTGCCGGCGCGGCGCTCCTGGCGGTGTACCCCTTGGCCGTGTACCTCTCCTCGCTGCATCTGACGGAGAATTTGTTTCTTCCGTTACTGCTGCTCGTTGTGCTGCAGAGCATCCGTGTCGCGGAGCGGCCGTCGCCAGCGGCGGCCGCGGTCCTGGGCGCGCTGATCGGCCTTTGCGCTCTCACGCGGGCGGCGTTTTTGGGATTCTTTCCGCTCGTGGTCCCGTGGGCGATGGCGACCTGGGGATGGCGCCATCCGGTGGCGTACCGTTCGGCGGCCGTCGTACTGCTCGGCGCGGCGATCTTGATTCTGCCGTGGACGGTGCGGAACGCGATGGTCCTGCATACGTTCGCGCCGGTGCAGGACAACGGCGGCCTGATGTTTTGGGCCGGCAACAACGCCGCCGCCGACGGCGGCATCACATGGCCCACCTGGCGGACGTGGACGGCGACGCGGCCCCCCGATACCCCGTTGTACGGATGGACCGGCCTTACGCAGGGCCGGGCGAACCGTCTCTACGTGCGTGAAGCGCTGGCGTGGATCCACGGGCATCCCCGCGCCTACGTTCGCCTGCTCGCCCGGAAATTCGGCCGCCTGTACGGGTTCACGAAGAGCCAGGACCGCGAGGACCTGCGCGTGCCGCGGCCCGTGGTGCTGTGTCACATCGCCGTGCTGGTCTCGGCGGCGCTGGGCCTCGTGCTGACCCGCCGGCGGTGGAGATCGCTCGCCATGCTCGCGCTGCTCATCGTGTTCGCCAACGCCACCGTGCTTGTATTCAGCGGGTCGACGCGATACGAGCTGCCGATGCTGCCGAGCCTGGTCCTGTATGCCGGCGCGGCCGCTTCTGCGGCAGGCGCGCGCGTGGCGAGCGCGCTGAGGCCGATGTTCGCCGCCCCCGTCCTGAAAGAGGCTTCGCCCTCATGAGCATGCGCCTCGACGCCGAGCGTACGCCGCTGATGCTGGCCCTTGGTTTGGCGGGTCTCCTCGGCGTCTTCCTCGTCACGCAACCCCCGGCGGTGGTCGGCGCCACGCTGGCCGCGGTCGTCGTGCTCGTGCTGGCGTTCTTCAATCGGATGCTCGCGTTGTATGCGGTCGCCGCTGCCGCGGCGGTGTCGCCGGAGATCATCGTCGGCGGGACGAGCACGCACCTTCGTGTCGACGCCGTGCTGATGGTTGTGTTCGCGGCCGTCTGGCTGTTGAAACTGGCGGTCTCCAGCGAGCGAGAGACCTCCCCGCTCGACCGGGTGGTGGTCGCCTACGTGTTGGTCGGCTTCGCGTCGATCCTGTGGGGCCTGTACATTGGCACCGCGCACCTGACGCTGGCCGACAAGGATCTCAGCGCGCCGCTGCACTTCCTGGAGCGCATCGAATTCGCATTTCTGTTCTTCGTGCTGGTCGACACGCTGCGAACGGCGGACGACGTCAGAAATTTCACGTACATCATGATGGCCGCGCTCGTGGCCCTCAGCGCGTACTCGGTGCAGCAGTATTTCAGCGGCGCCAGCCCCATCGCGGCGGCGCCCGGCGGCGCACCTGTGCACGAGCCGGGCTGGGCATCGTTGCTCAACGTCACATTTGCGCTCTCGCTTCTGCCCGCCGTTCGTCGGCCTGGCAAGGTGCTCCTGCTCGCGATCGTCTGCTTCTCGTTGGCGGTGCTACCGCTGACGCTTGGACGCAACTTTATGGTGTCGACCATGTTCGTCATCGCGTTTATTGGGGTGACCCAGCAGCGGTGGCTGCTGGCTTTCCTGCCGCTTCCACTGCTGTCGTGGATGCTCTACCCTAAGGTGTTCGCCAATCGCGTTCTGTCGCTCCAACACCTGTTTTCGCTCGACCCTACCGGCACGCAGACGGCCGGGGCGTCGCTCTTGTCGCGCGTGATCGCGCCCGTCTCCTACACGATGCTTTCTCTCGGGTACTCGCCGCTGCTCGGCTTCGGCCTTGCGGCTCAGCCGCTCGGCGCCATGGACAGCGAGTACGTAACCCAGCTCTATTACACCGGGGTCATCGGCTTCGTTGTGTTCATCGCGTTAGGCTCGCGCCTGTTCCGGATGTCGATCCAGACGGTGCGGGCGGCCAGAGATCCGGTTCACTGTGCGCTGGCCAGGGCCTATTTGCTGATTCTGATCGCCTACGGGTTCTTCAGCGCTCTGAGCGCCTCCATTTCGGCATCGCGTGCCGGTACGTTCTTCTTTATCATCGCGGGTATGACCGCCGCGCTTCACCGGTCGGTGACCCAGTCTACTTCGCCTGGACAGGCGCCGCCGAGCTTGGCCGAGAGGACGCATGACGATGACTCGCCAACTTGATTGTCCTGATAAGACCACTGAGTCGCGCGTCGCCCTGTCTTTGATCCTGCCGACGTACAACGAACGGCACAATATCGCTCCGCTCGTCGAGCGCATCGGCCGGGCCCTGGCTGGCCTCTCGTACGAGGTCATCTTTGTCGACGACAGCACGGACGGCACGGACCGCGTCGTGGCGCGGTGCGCCGCCACCGACCGCCGCGTGATGCTCATCCATCGGGAAGGGAGAGGGGGGCTCGCTACGGCCGTCGTAGCGGGCATGCGGCGTGCGTCCGGCGGACTGCTCGCGGTGCTCGACACGGACCTGCAGCATCCGCCGGAGGTGCTGTCGCTCCTCGTGGAGGCCGCCGAGCACACGGGTGCCGATGTCGTGATCGCCAGTCGGCACATCTCGGGCGGCGGCGTGCGGGCGTTCTCGCTGCCGAGGCGTTTGGCGTCGCGCTTGGCGGCGGGCCTCGCGAGGCTGCTGCTGTCGCGCGCCCGGCTGGTCTCGGACCCAATGTCCGGTTTTTTCGTAGTGCGGCGCGAGGTCATCGAGGACGTGCCGCTCCGTCCTATCGGCTACAAGATCCTGCTCGAAATTCTCGTGCGCGGACGGCTCTCGCGGGTCGCGGAGGTACCGTATCTCTTCGAAGCCAGGAGCGCGGGACAGAGCAAGCTGACGCTGCGGCAGCAGCGTGAGTATCTTGAGCATCTCGCGCGGATTGTCGGCGTGCAGCCCGACGACCTCCGGTTTGCCAAGTTCTGTCTCGTCGGCGCTAGCGGTGTGCTGCTGAATACGGGGATGCTGTGGCTGCTCACCCGCGCAGGTCTTCACTATCTGTGGGCCGGGGTCGCCGCGACACTGTGCGCCACCACCTCGAACTTCCTGCTTAACGACAGATTGACGTGGCGGGAGCGCAGCTCTCCGACCCCCCGGGTGCTTCTGGCACGCTATCTCCAGTACTGGATCGTCACGGGCATAGCGTCGGGGGTTCAGTTGTCGTTGCTATTCGGGCTGACCACGATCGGCGTGCCGTACCTGCTGTCCAACCTCGTGGGCATCGCGGCGGGAACGCTCTGGAACTTTCTCACCAACGGGCGATGGACCTGGAAACCGGGGCCCGTGACAGTTACGCGCGCCGTGTACACCGGCCGGCCGACGGAGCCGACGAGAGCCGCGCTGACATCGGGAGGCGCGGGGGGCTAGCCGCTCCGTCGCGGGCCCACGGAAGGATCGGAGGCACGTTCAATGCGCATCGTTGTTATAGGGGCCGGATACGTCGGTCTGGCGATCGCCGGCGGGTTTGCCAAGCTGGCGCACCACGTGACCCTGATCGAGCGGGATCGTGCGCGTGTGGACATGATCCGGCGCGGCCAGGTCCCGTTCCATGAGCCGGAGATGCCGGCCCTGCTGGCCGCCGGGCTTCGAAGCGGCATGCTTCGCGTCGCCGAGACGGGGGTTTCCGCCGCGGCAGACGCGGATATCGTCTTTGTGGCGGTCGGCACACCCGCCGGGCCCGACGGCGATCCGGACCTGAGCGCGGTGGACGACGTCGTAGGCGATTTGGCGCGCCTGCCGCGCCTCGGCGTCGTCGCGCTCAAGAGCACGATACCGGTCGGCACCACGGCGCGGGTGCAGACCGCCCTCGGAGCGCGCGGACGGTGCGCGGGAATCGCGTACACGCCTGAGTTCTTGTCGGAAGGCACCGCGGTCGCGGATTTCTTCCATCCGCACCGCGTGATCATCGGTACCGCGTCGCAGAAGGCGGCCAAACTGCTGTCGGCGCTCTACCAGCCGTTCCACTGCCCGATTCTGGTGACCGACGCGGCGACGGCCGAAATGACCAAGTACGCGGCCAACGCTTTCCTGGCCACACGGATCTCGTTCATCAACGAGATTGCGATGTTTTGTGAGCGGACGGGCGCCGACGTCTCCGCCGTCGCCGCGGGGCTCGGCCTCGATCCTCGCGTCGGCCCGCACTTCCTGAGGGCGGGCATCGGGTTCGGCGGGTCCTGCCTCCCCAAGGACATATGCGCGCTGCGCGCGCGTGCGCGCCGCGACGGGATCGCCCCAACGCTGTTGGACGCCGTATGGGAAGTCAACGACGCCGTCCGGCGCGCCTTTGTGGAGAAGGTGGCCGCGGTTCTGGCCGGTCTCGCCGGAAGGACCGTCGCGGCGCTCGGGCTGGCTTTCAAGGGCGGGACCAGCGATCTCAGGGAATCGCCCGCGCTGGACATCGTGGCGCGCCTGGCCGCCCGGGGCGCCGCGGTGAGGGCGTACGATCCGGCCGCCGGCCCGTGGGCCGCGGGTCTCGTCCCGGGGCTCCTCTGTTACGGCGGTCCCTACGAAGCGGCCCGCGGGGCGGACGCGGTGCTGCTGCTGACGGACAGCGCCGAATTCGCGCGGCTTGATTGGTCCCGGCTCAGGAGACAGATGCGTCGGCCGCTCGCGTTGGACGGCCGGGGCCTCGGGCTCGCGTCCGCCGCAGAGTCCGACGGATTTTCGTACGTTGGTCCGGGGCAAAGCGCGCCGTTCCTCGTCCCGGTCGCGGGGGCTCCGCTGCGGCAGGTGCCGCTGTGATCGCCGTCATCCGGCAAGGACCGGCCGAATCGGTTATTCGCGGCACCCGCCGCATCCCGCTCTTCGGGGCGCTGCGGGATCTCTGGCGGTTCCGCGGCGTCATCCTCGCGTTCGCCGAGCGAAATGTGCGCCTGAGGTACAAACAGGCGGTCTTTGGCGTCGCCTGGTCGGTGGTACAGCCACTTGCCTTCCTCGTCGTCTTTACGCTGGTCTTCGCGCGGATCAGTGGCAGAGGCACGGCCTACCCGGCGTTCGCGATCACCGCGCTCGTCCCGTGGTTTTTCGTTCAGAACGGCGCGATGCTCGGCGCCAATTCGCTGCTGACCGATGCGGCGCTGCTGCGCAAAGTGTACTTCCCCCGGGAGATTCCGGTCGTGGCCGCGGTGCTGGCGTCCGCGCTCGATCTCGCGATCGGGCTTGCGGTGCTGGTCGTCGCGGGCCCTTTCATCGGCCTGCACCTCTCCGTCCAGACGCTCCTCATTCTGCCGCTCTCCGTAATGCTGGGGGGCCTGGCCGTGGGCGTGGCGATGCCGCTGGCGGCCCTGAACGTCTACTATCGGGATTTCCGGTACGCCTTGCCCCTGTTCTTGCAGCTCTGGATGTTCGCCAGTCCGGTCGCCTACCCGCTGACCATTGTGCAGCCGCACTGGCGGGTCGTGTACGTGCTCTTGAACCCGGCGGCCGGCGTTCTCTCGGCGTACCGGGCGGCGATGCTGCACCAACCCATCGGCGTCGATGTGCTCGCCGTGAACGCGGCGACGATCATAGTCGTGGTATGGGCCGGTTACGCGCTGTTCAAGCGCATCGAGCCGGGATTCGCGGACGCGGTGTAAGGCGATGGCATCCGCGCTCAAGTTCGAGCACGTGAGCAAGCGGTACACGATCGGCGGGCCGCTGTACGCGTCGCTGCGCTACGATCTCGCGCGCGCGGCGCGCGGCCTGCTGACCGGATTCCGCGCACCCGACACTGCGCCGCGGCGGTCGAAGCTCGCGCTCGACGACGTGTCCTTTGACGTGAGAGAGGGCGAGTCGTGGGGCATCGTGGGGCCCAACGGCGCGGGCAAGACGACCATGCTGCGCCTGCTCACCCGCATCTCCTACCCGACCGCGGGGAGCATCCGGGTGCGGGGCCGCGTGGCGGCGCTGATCGAGGTCGGCTCGGGCATTCACCCCGAACTGAGCGCCCGGGAGAACATCTGGCTGTACGGCCAGATTCTGGGCATGTCGAAGGCCGACATCGCGCGGCACTTCGACGAGATCGTGGAGTTCGCCGAACTCTCCGAGGCGCTCGACACGCCCGTCAAGATGTATTCGAGCGGCATGATGGTCCGCCTCGGGTTCTCGATCGCGAGCCACCTGAATCCCGACATCTTCGTGTGCGACGAGGCGCTGGCCGTCGGCGACGCGGTGTTCCAGGCGAAGTGCGTCAACCGAATGACGCAGCTCATGCGCGACGGGAAAACGCTCCTCTTCGTCTCCCATCATCTTCCGGCGGTTGAAGCGGTGTGCCCCCGTGCCATCTTCCTGCTCGACGGGCGCATCCAGGCGACCGGCGCGACCGCCGAGGCCATAGACGCCTACTTGGCCTGGGTCGATAGGCGCCAGGAGAGCGGGATGCGGGGCAACGGGAGCCAGCCGACGGGCGCTGCCGTCTCGATCGAGGGCGTGACGCTGTGCGACGCCGCGGGCGCTCCTCGGCGGGCGTTTCGCACGGGCGACGACATCGAAGTGCGGATCACGATGCGGGCGGCCAAGCCGGTCCCGTGGCCCGCGCTCGCCCTCGGAATCACCGACGGCCGTCCGGGTCCGCTGGTCCTCTGCTCGATGGGAGGAAACGGGCACCGGCCTTCCGTGCTCGACGGAGCCGTGACCGTGGCATGTCGTCTCCGGGGCGTGCCCCTGATGCCGCGAATCTATCAATTGTACTTCAACATGGATTCTGCAAGCGACCGACCGCCGGCGCCGGGCGTGGGATGGCAGAATATCGGTTCGTTCCGTATCGCGGAGGGGCCCGGCGGGCAACACGCCGTCGCCGGGACCAAGGTCGCCAGCATCGAGGCACCCGTCCACGTCATGAATGAGTGGACGTGGAGCTGACCGTGCGCATCTGCCATGTCACCTCCGCCGACCCGGATCAGGGGGTTACAGGCGTGGCGGCGTACGTCCGCGATCTGGCCCATGCGCTGGCAGGCGCGGGACACGAGGTTGGACACGTCTACCGTACCCCCGGCCCCGCTGTTGCAGGGGTCTCGTCCGTCCGGTGGACGGTCCGCCGGGGGTGCCGTTATGCCGCCGTGTCGGCGAACGACGCGGGCGACGGAAGTCCGGCGTCGCGGTTCGAGGGCGACGTGCGCGGCGGTCCCGCTTTGAACGCGTGGCTCGCCGCCGTCGAGGGCATCCATCCCGACGTCGTTCACGTGCACGACCTCTCCGGAGTACCCGCGGACATCATCCCGGCGTGCTGCGCGCGCGCGTATCCGGTCATCGTGACCCTCCACGACTTCTGGGCATTCTGCCGGCGGCTGCTCCTTGTCCGGCAGGATCTCACGCCGTGCGATGGACCCGACGGCGGCCGCAACTGCGCGCGCTACTGCGCCGGGGAGCCGCGGCCCACGCGGCGCATGCTCACACGTCTTTTGATCCAGACTGGTCCGCTCTCGCGGCCGTTGCGCATGGCACGCAGGGCGTACCGCCGTGTGCGCGGCGCCCGGGCCTCCCAGTTTGTGGTGCGCCGCGGGACCGGTTCCGCCGGCGCGACCGGGGACGCGATCACGGCATACGCGTCCCGCCAAGCCCTCATGCGGGATGCGCTGCTCGCCGCCACGTGTCTTCTGGCGCCGTCCGAGGATACGCGTGCGCAGTACGAACGGCAGGGATATCCTCGCGGGCGGATCCGCGTGCTGCCCCTCAGCCTATTGTTCGAAGGGCGGGCGCGCGGCCCGCGTGGGTTCCGCGGGTATCCGGTGCGGTTCGGTTACATGGGCCGGGTGAACGCCTGGAAAGGTGCCCATGTGCTCGCCGAGGCGGCGGCGGAGATTCCCGCCGATCGCGCGCATGTCACGTTCTACGGCGCCGTGGAGCCGGAGGACGAGCGGTACCTTACGGTGCTCGCCGGCGGAGGCGGGCGCGTCTCGTTCAGCGGCCGGTATACCCGCGCGCAGCTGGCGGAGATTGTCGAGGAAATCGACGTGGCGGTCTTTCCGTCCATCATGCGAGAGACCCAGGGGCTGGTCGGCTTAGAAGCGCAGATCGCCGGACTTCCGGTGATTGCCGCCGCCGGCGGTGCGATTCCCGAGTACGTCCACCACGACGTCAACGGTCTCTTGTTCACTCCCGGCAGCGCATCCGGACTCCGAGAGCAACTCCGGCGTGTGGTCGATGAGCCAGAAATGATCGGCCGGCTCTCCGCCAACGTGCGTCCACCTCGTCGCATGGACTGGCACCTCGCGGAAATTCTGCCGATTTACGAAGCCGCCGTGTCCGGCGAGCGGCAGGCGGTGAGCAGCCGATGAGGCGGAAAGGCGGGCAACACGCATGGACCGTCTTTTCGGCATAATTCCGGCGGGCGGAAGAGGAAGCCGCCTCGCTCCGTATCCCGGCCCGAAGGAGCTATTTCCGATCGGGTGGCAGCCCTACGCCGTCAACGGCGAAGTGCACAAGCGCCCGAAGGTCGTCAGCCAGTACATTGTCGAGGCGATGGTCCGTGCCGGAGTCAGACAGGTATTGATGATCGTCGGCGAGCACAAATACGATCTACTTCGCTACTACGGCAACGGCGCGCGCTTCGGAACCCAACTGGCCTACCTGTTTCAAGAGCAGCCCGAGGGAATGGTGCACGCGATCGACCTAGCATACCCGTGGATTCGCGGCGGCCACGTCGTTTTCGGGATGCCCGATACGGTGATTCATCCGCCCGATGCGCTCGCGCGCCTTCTCGCAGCGCACCGCGAGCGCGGCGCGGACGTCACACTTGGATTGTTCACCACGAATCGACCGGAGAAGTTCGGAATGGTAGAGGTCGACGCCGCCGGACGGGTGATCGCGCACGTCGATAAGCCGAAGGAGACGGCGCTCACGCTTATGTGGGGGTGCGCGGCCTGGACGCCGTCCTTCACGGAGTTGGTGCACGAGGTCCGGTCACGCGGTCGCACCCACGGTCGGGAGACGGTGTTGGGCGATGCCATTGACGAGGCTCTCGAGCGTGGTATGTCCGTTGGTGGATTGCATTTCGCCGATGGTTTCTATGTCGACATCGGAACCTATGATGAACTTGTCGAGGCCGATTCTAAGATCCGGGAGGCGCAGCGGTGAGCGCTCGGCCCGACGTGTCTGTCGTGATCAGCAACTACAACACGCGCGATAGGCTCGAGGCGTGTCTTCGCTCACTCACAAGCGATTTGGAGACCAGCGGCCTCCGCTTCGAGGTGCTTGTTGTCGACGACGCTTCGAGCGATGGGTCGCCGGAGATGGTTGCGGCCTCGTTCCCCGCTGTGCGCCTCCTTCAGACCGGGGTGAACTGCGGATATGCGAAGGCCAACAACATCGGAGTACGCGCCGCCGGCGGCGCGGCGGTGCTGCTTCTCAACTCCGATACGGTGGTGATGCCGGGAGCGATCCCGGCACTCCACCAAACGCTCCGGCAGTCGCGGCGGCTGGCCGCCGTGGGACCAGTTCTGCTCAACCCCGATCATACCGTGCAACGCTCTTGCTGGCGGTATCCCATGACCGGCCTCGTCGGTAACATGTTCGCGTTGTTTACGGTTCGCGTGTGGGACGACTACAGGCGCTGGGACGGCGCCAGGAACCAGTGTGTCGATTGGATGAGCTCGGCCGCGATGATGATAGACCGGGCGGCGCTCGACCGGGTCGGCTTATTCGACGAGGCATTCTGGGTCTACGGCGTCGATATCGATTGGGCGGTGCGCGCGCATCGTGCGGGATATCGCTTTTTGGCTGTCGCCGGTGCGCGAATCATCCATCACGGGCGGTCGTCGTGGGGCACGATGGGAACGCGAATGCGGCTCGACCACATGCGTTCGCAGGATCGGCTCTTCCGAAAGCATTACGGTCGGGCGGGCTGGCTGTTCTATCGCGCGGCCATGCTCTGCAGCAGCGCGGTACGCCTCGTGGTGTGGGGAATTCCGTGTCTGCTCGGCAACCGCCGCCTGGATCCGAAGGTCGCCTTCCTCGTGGAGTCGGTTCGTTGGGCTGTGCGCGGCGATAGGGGAGGGACCGTTCGATACGGCGCGCCGGCGGGAGGTCGCGGCTTCGAAGTTCCGCTGTAAAGGAGGCCGGTAACGGTTTGAACATCCTCATCGTATCCCCATTCCTCCCGTATCCCCTCGACAACGGCGGGGCGATGCGCATCTACCACCTTGCACGTCACCTCGCCGCGCGGCACCGGGTGGCGCTGTTGAGTTACGGAATCCTGACCGATGATGCCGCGCGTGCGTTGAGCTTTTGCGAATCGGTCACGGTCGCGCCGGCTCCCGAATTTCCGCGTCCGTGGCGGGAACACCTCAGGGCGCTTCCGGGTCCGTTGCCCGCGTCGGTCTGTTACCCTATCGGCCCGTTGGTTGAGCGACTGCAGTCCGTCCTGCGACGGTCCCATTTTGACGTGATTGAGGTAGAGTTCCTGGGGATCGCGCACGTCGTTCATGCGTTCGGCGCGGGACCGCGGCGGATACTCGTCAATCACCTCATCACGTCGGAGTCAAGGTCCCGGCAGTTGCGTCTCATGCCCTGGGGGGTGAAGCGGTTCTATTACGGCATGGATCTTCTTAAGTTGCGGCGGTACGAGCGACGCGTGCTCTCCGCATTCGACGGCTGTGTGACGGTCTCTGCCCGCGATGCGGCGCGAATTGCTTCCTGGGCGCCTGGTGTGCCGGTCGCCGCCGTGGCGAACGGCGTCGACACGGATGCCTTTCGGCCGCAGGGCACGGAAGCTCCCGATTCGCTGATTTTCATCGGATCGTTCGACCGTGACCAGGTGAACGCCGACGCCGCGATCTATCTCGCGCGAGCGGTCCTGCCCCTCATTCGCCGGTACATCCCGAACGCACGGCTGACGGTGGTCGGGTCCAATCCTCCCGCCGCCGTCCGTGATCTCGCGCGCTTCCCCGGGATCACGGTGACGGGACGGGTCGATGATGTCCGGCCCCATTTGTCTCGAGCGAGCGTGATGGTATTGCCCCTACGCGGTGGTGCGGGGACCAAGATTCGAGTCTACACGGCCATGGCAATGCAAAAGCCCATCGTCGCAACGTCCGTCGCGGCGGAGGGGCTCGAGGCAGCTCCAGGCCGCGAGATCGTGATTGCGGATGGTCTCCAAGCGTTCGCGGACGAGGTGGTTTCATTGCTGAACGACAGGGAGCGTCGGCAGCGGATCGGCCGGGCGGCGCGCGCCCGGGCGGTCGCGGAATACGACTGGAGGATCAGTGCCGGCCGGCTCGAGGAGTTTCTCCAGACGTTGACCGCAGAGACCCGTAGGCAGGCGCCCGGAGCGGTAGTCGCAGAGGCCGGACGCGGCGCCGGACCGCTCGATCTCGTGACGAGTCGCGCCAAGAGGTAACGGACGATGTGCGGAATCTGCGGAGTAATCTGCGGTCACGACGGCGTTGGCCCGCAGCGCGGCGAGCTCGAACGGATGACCGAGAGGCTCCGCCACCGCGGGCCGGACGCGGGCGGCGTGTACGTCAACGGCCGCGCCGGATTGGGCAACCGCCGTCTCAGCATCATCGACTTGGCCGGCGGCGACCAACCGATTTCCAACGAAGATCGGACCGTTTGGATCGTCTACAACGGTGAGACCTTTAACTATCGGGAACTGCGGGCGGATCTCGCCGCGCGCGGCCACCGGTTTGCCACGGTGAGCGACACCGAGGTCGTGGTTCACCTGTACGAGGAGCACGGTCCGGACTGCGTGCGGCACCTGCGTGGAATGTACGCGTTCGCGATCTGGGACGCGTGCCGCGGCACACTGTTCCTGGCTCGCGACCGCCTCGGCATCAAGCCGCTCTACTACGCGGAGCAGGACGGCGGTCTAGTCTTCGCATCCGAACTAAAGAGTCTCCTGGCGGGTTTCCACGGCCCGCGCGAGTTCGACCCAGAGGCCGTCGAGGAGTACATCACTCTGGGTTATGTGCCCGCGCCGCGTACGATTCTCCGCGGCATCCGCAAACTGCCGCCGGCCCACTCGCTGGAATGGGCGCAGAGCCGGATTACGCTGCGCCGGTATTGGGACGTGCGCTACACCGGCGACGGACCGCGTGAGGTCGGCGAGGCGGCGGCGTTGCTGCGGGAGCGGCTCACCGAGGCCGTCCGCGCCTGGATGATCAGCGACGTCCCCGTGGGAGCGTTTCTGAGCGGCGGCGTGGACAGCAGCGTGGTGACCGCGCTCATGTGCCGGCTGGCAGGGGACCGCGTCCGCACGTTCTCGATCGGCTTCGACGACCCCCGGTACGACGAACGAGAATACGCGCGTCAGATGGTGCGGCGGTACGGCACCGATCACGAGGAGGTCCTGCTCGAGGCCACGGTACTCGACGGCCTGCCCCGGCTCGCGTGGTTCATGGACGAGCCGCTCGCCGATGATTCGGCGGTGCCGACGTACGTCGTGTCCGAACTCGCGCACCGGCGAGTGAAAGTGGTCCTGTCCGGCGACGGCGGGGACGAGCTGTTTGGCGGGTACGCGTGGACCGCGCGCGATCAGATGCGGCGGTGGGCCGGATGGATCCCGGGCGCCATTCGAAAGCCGCTGGCCCGCCTCAGCCTGAATGGGGGGACCGATCTCGCGGGCCCTCGCTGGGAGGCGCGCCTGCGGCGTGGAATGAGCGACGCGATGGCCACGCTCGAAGACGGCTACTTGCGCCGGACCACCGTTGGGGCCGCCTTCAAGTCCGCGCTGTACCATTCATCGCTGCGCCGGAGTCTCGGTGCCTACGACGGCGCGGAGCCTGCCCGGGCCCGGCTCGGTGCCGTCGCGGTCGCGGACCCGCGGGAGCGCATGCTCTATGCCGACCAGACGCTGTATCTGCCGGACGACATTCTGTTCAAGGTCGACCGGATGAGCATGGCGCACTCGCTGGAGGCGCGGACGCCGCTTCTGGATCACCCGCTTGTCGAGTTCGCGGCGTCGCTGCCGTACCACCTGAAAGTGCGGGGCTTGGTGTCCAAGTACGTTCTCAAGGCGGCCGTCCGCGATCTCGTGCCGGAGGGGCTGCTGCGGCAGCGCAAGCACGGCTTCAGCATGCCGGTGGGCCGGTGGCTCCGCACGCGCGGCGCAGCGGCGGCGCGCGCGATCCTCATGGGCCCGGCCGCCGAACGCCGCGCCCTGTGGGCGCCCTCCTTCGTGCGCTGGCTCGTGGACCAGCACATGGAAGGCCGGCGAGACTTCGGGCGCCGGTTGTGGAGCCTGCTGGTGCTCGAGGTGTGGGCGCGACTCTATCTGGACGCGGCGCCGGGGCAGGCGCCGCCGGAGCGGGTTTCCGACCTCGCGTAACACTGTATCTGTATATGCCCTATCTGGGGAGAAGACGATGCGAATCGCGGTGACGGGAGGCGCTGGATTCATCGGGAGCCACCTCGTGGAGCGGCTACTCGCGCTCGGGCATGAGGTGCGCTGTCTCGAGAACTTCGACGCCTACTACGACGAGGCCCTGAAGCGGCGAAATCTCGGGCGCGCCCTCGACTCCTCGCGGTTCCGGCTTGTCGAAGGCGACATCCGGGACGCCGCGGCGATGGACCCGGTGTTGGAGGGCGGATCCGACGCGGTGGTCCACCTCGCCGCCCGGCCGGGCGTCCGGCGGTCCCTCGAGGAGCCGGCCGCGTACGCGCAGATCAACGTGGTCGGGACGATCAACGTGCTCGAGGCATGCCGTCTCCACCGCGTCGGCCGCATCGTCGTCGCCTCGTCGTCGTCCGTGTACGGCCGCAGCCCGGATGTTCCGTTCCGGGAGGACGAGAGCCGTCTCATGCCGGCGTCGCCGTACGGGGCCAGCAAGTTGGCGGCCGAGCAATTCAGTAGGGTCTTCCACGAGTTGTACGGGATCCCGGTCACATGCCTCCGGTTCTTCACCGTGTACGGGCCGCGGCAGCGTCCCGACATGGCCATCGCCAAGTTCGTCCGGTGCGTGAGTACCGGGACCCCGCTCCCGATGTACGGCGACGGCAGCACGCGCCGCGACTACACGTACGTGCGGGACGTCGTCGAAGGAGTGGTGGGTGCGATCGAGCGGTCCGCGGGCTACCGTGTGTATAACCTGGGAACCGAGGACACTGTGTCGTTGCGCGAGTTGATCGCGACGATCGAACGCGCCGTGGGCCGGCGCGCGGTGCTCGAGCAGCATCCGGATCAGCCGGGGGACGTGCCGCTGACACACGCCAGCGTGGCGCGCGCCGCTCGGGAACTGGGATACGCGCCGCGCGTCGGGATCGAGCAGGGCGTCCGCGCGTACGTCGCCTGGCTGCGCGGGACGGCTCCCGCGGCGGTGGAGGCGTAAATGACCGCCGGGCTCGACCCGATTTTGAGACTCGACGGACAGGCGCTCGCGGTGGTGGCCGCCGAGCAGCGCCGAGAGTTCGTGCGATACCTCCGCGACGGTCCGCCCTCGAGTGTCAGGCGCATCCTCGGGCGTGACGGGGTCGGCGATCCCCGTATCTCCGTCATCATCCCGACCGCCGATGGGAATCGCGGCGGGTATCTGCCGGCGCTTCTCGCGCAACTGACCCGGCAGACCTTTCAGCGCTTCGAGGTGATCGTGGTCGAAGGCGACCGCCGCCAGGGGCGTGCCATCAATACCGCGGCGGCCATCGCCCGCGGCGATCTCCTGGTCACGATGGACGACGATACCCGGATCGGCCACGACAATCTGTTGGAGCGGATCTTGCCGGCGTTCGACGCCGATCCGGCCATCGGCATTGCCGGCGCGGCGAATCTCGTGCCACGCGACGCGCCGTGGCTCGTGCGGCGGGCAATGCGGGAATTGCCCCGGCGGTCGTCCCGGCTCGTCCGGGAAATCACCGACAGCGACATGGCGGAGCACCCGTGCCTGGCCATCCGGAAAGACATCTTCTACCGCATCGGCGGGGAGCACGAGTGGATCCCGCGAGGTCTGGACCCGTACCTGCGCCGGGAGGTGCGCAGGTTCGGCTACCGCGTCGTGCTGGTCCCCGACGCGTGGATCCATCATCTGCTGCCGCCGACGCTCCGCGGCATCCTGCGTCAGTATCATCGCAACGGGCAGCAGGCGGCGTATGTCCAAAAATTCTTTCCGCAATTCGTCATCGATCAGGCTTTGGATCATGCCGTCGCCCCGTCCGAGGAGTCCGGCGCGCGGCGCCGCTTCTGGAGGTACGGGGCCAGAATGCTCGGCGCGCTGGCTTCCGGGCGATGCATCTATGCCGGAACGCTGCTGACCTATGCGGTCGGCTATGCTCAGGGGCTGCGCGCGAAGGAACAAACGCCGTGATCGGATCCGCCGTACCCTACGCGCGCCGCCTGCGCATGGCGGGATGCCGGCTCCTTCTGGGACAGACATTCTGCCAGGCGGCCGCGGTGTCCCGGAGCACCGAATGGCTTCCCCCGACTGCCGTGCGCGACCGCCAGTGGGATGGCGTACTGGAGATCGTTCGCGCAGCACGGGAGGCGGGCGCGCCGGGCGCGGGCCGCCTGGACGCCGGTATGACGCCCGGCCGGTTCGCCGAGGTCCCGCCGCTCACGCGGGAGGAGCTTCGTCGCGCCGTGGGCGCCGATGCATCGCCGAGGCTGCGGGGCATGCGCCGCGCATCGGGCGGCAGCGGAGGTGCCGGTCTCGCGGTGCCGATCGACCGCGGCGTCTACAGCTGGTACATGGCAGGGACGTGGCGAGGTTTTTCGTGGTGGGGAGTGGACATTGCGCAGCCCGCGGTGCTGTTACTCGGGCACACGGCGAGGCCGCCGCTTCACAGACTGCTCGGCGCCGTCAAGGATCGGGCAGTCGGCTGGCACCGCGTCCCGGTCGACGTCGCGTTCGACGCCCGCGCGGCCGAGCTGCTCGAAGCGGTGAACGCGCCCGGCCCCGTCGCCCTGTACGGCTATCCGTCGGCGGTCGATCGCCTGGCGCGCGCGCAGCGCGGGCACCCCCATATGCTGCGTCGTCTCAAGGTGATCGTGTTGACCGGCGAGCCGTTGTACGAGTTTCAACGGCGCCGCATCGAGGAAACGTTCCAGTGCCCCGTCGCCGAGGAGTATGGGATGGGCGAACTGGGCTCGGTAGCGTTTGAGTGTCAGGAGCGCCGCCTCCATATCAGCGCGGAGACGGTGTTCCTCGAAGTGGTCCCCGACGCACTCTCCGACGGAACATCGCGCGCCGGCCGGATTCTCGCCACGCATCTCCGAAACCGGGTGTTCCCGCTGATCCGGTACGACACCGGAGACATCGGCGTCATGCCCGGCGAGGGCTGTCCATGCGGCCGCGGACTGCCGGTTCTGCGTGTCTACGGACGTGCCGACGATCGTCTGACCGGACCGGCCGGCGTCGCGCCGGCCAAGCCGTGGCTGGACCGGTTTTTCGGCCTGCTGCCGGATTCTCTGCAGGGCAGCGTCAGGGTTGTGCAGGACGCGCCGGGCGCCCTTCGGCTCCAGATTGCCCCCGATGCGGCCGCGGCGGCCGCCGACCCGGCCGCCGCGGCGCGGACCGCGGCGGCCGGTGTGCCCGGCCCCGCGTGGACCATCACCGTGGAAGAGCGCCTGCTCCACCGCGTTCCGTCGGGCAAGCTTGCCCTGTTCACGCGCGCATGACCCGGACGTTGCTGCTCATCACCAACGACTTCCCGCCGATGGCGGGCGGGGAGGCCGTCTGGTACGCGCGGATGTGCACAGCCGCGGTGCGACGCGGCCCGGCGGTCTCCGATCGCGTATTGGTGCTGGCGCCGAAATTGCGTGGGGACGTCGCCTTCGACGCGCGCCAGCCGTATTCGGTTATTCGCCGGCGTGTACCTGTCTCGACGCACCCCGCGGCACGGCTGTGGCAGTTGCTGCTCCTCGGCATCGCCGCGTTCGGCATCGTCCGGCGTGAGCGGGTCCGCATGGTCCACATCGGCCATCTGTACCTCGGGCCGATCGCGCTCGCGCTCAAGGCGCTGCGGAATATTCCCTACGTGCTGTATCTGCACGGAGGTGAAATGGCCCCATACATGCGCTTCCGTTTGATCCGGCGGGTGGCGGAGGCAACGGTTCGGAACGCACACGTGGTCGTCATGAACAGCGGCTTTACGCGGCGGCACTTCGCGTCCCTTGGTATCTCACATCCCCACGTCGAGATCGTGGCCCCGCCGGTGGACATCGAGCGCTTTCAGCCGGGCATCGACACCGCCGCGGTCAGACGACGATACGGCATCGACGGCCAGAAGGTGCTGCTGACCGTGGGCCGGCTCGTGACGCGCAAGGGCCACGATACGGTGATCCGGGTGTTGCCGCGGCTCCGCAAAGAAGTGGGCCCGGTCCGGTACCTGATCGCGGGGGCGGGACCGGACGAGCCGCGACTCCGCGCACTTGCGCGCGAAACAGGCTGCGACGGTGAGGTCGTCTTTGTGGGCCCCGTCCCGGACGAGCATGTGCCCGGGCTCTATGCCGCATGTGATGTCTTCGTCATGCCGAACCGCAGCCTCGACGAGCGTGACGGCGTCGAGGGGTTTGGGTTGGTGTTCCTCGAGGCCGGCGCCAGTGGGAAGCCGGCGATCGGCGGCCGCAGCGGCGGTGTTGAGGACGCAGTACTGGACGGCAAGACGGGAATCCTCGTCGATCCACTCGATCTTGACGGCCTGTCCGAGGCACTTCTACGGGTGCTGCGCGATCCCGGTCTCTCCGCCCGGCTGGGCGCAGAAGGCCGGCGCCGGGCGGCGGCGCTAGCTTCCGCGTCGGCCGCGGCGCTGGCGCGGGTGTGGGCCGCGGACCTCGGGGACCGCGATACGCCGGATTGCCGCGCCCAGGGGCCCGCCCATGCACGCTGAGCGGGGCCGCTGCAAGAAAATCCGCGTCCTGCACGTGATTACCCGCATGATCCTCGGCGGGGCGCAGGAGAACACATTGATGACGGCCGTTCGCCTCGATCGGTCGCGCTATGACGTGACGCTGGCGAGCGGACCGACCTACGGTCCGGAAGGCAGCCTCGAAGGGCGAATCCCGGATGATCTGCCGCTCGTGCGCATCCCCGACCTGGTGCGGGACCCGCATCCGCTCAAGGATCTGCGCGCGCTCGCAGCTTTGGCCAGAGTCGTCCGGCTGGGCCGTTATCATATCGTACACACCCATACCACGAAGGCGGGGCTGCTCGGGCGCATCGCGGCGCGGTGGGCGGGGACGCCCGTCGTGGTGCACACGCCGCACGGCCACGCATTCCACAGCTTTCTGAACGCGCCGGGCTCGGCCGCTCTCGTGTGGGTTGAGCGCGCGGTGGCCCGGTGGACCGACCGGATCATCTGCCTCACCGAGGCGGAGCGCCGGGACCACCTCAATCTGCGGATCGGACCGCCGGGACGGTTCGAGGTTATCCACAGCGGCGTCGATCTCGGGCGGTTCGGAAAGGTCACCGCGACGCAGGCAGCGCTGCGAATGTCGTTCGGCGTGCCGGCAACCGGTTCGATTATCGCCTGCGTCGCCAGGCTTGCGCCGGTGAAAGGCGTCCGATATCTGATCGAGGCGATGCCGCGCGTACGCGACGCGGTCCCGGCCGCCACGGCCGTGATCGTCGGGGACGGGCCGGAGCGCGCGAAGCTGCAGGCCCGCGCCTCCGCGCTGGGCCTGAACGGCGCGGTGAAATGGTTGGGCCTGCGTACGGACGTGCCCGAGATCATGAGTCTTGCGGACGTCGTCGTGTTGCCCTCGTTGAACGAGGGGATGGGGAGGGTGGTCGTAGAGGCGTTCGCCGCCGGTCGTCCCGTCGTCGGGTCGCGGGTCAGCGGCATCCAGGACCTCGTGGCGGACGGCGAGACCGGATATCTTGTACCGAGCGGAGACCCTCGTGCGATCGCGGAGGCCGTGGTTTGCTGTCTCCGGGACCCGGAGCGCGCCCGGGCAATGGGAATATCCGCCCAACGGACCGCCGCCGCCTTCAGCGCGGAGCGTATGGTCGCAAAGATCGACGCGTTGTACGCGCGGCTGCTCGCGGCGAAAGGCTGTCCGGCATGAGATTCAGAGGGCCGGTAGAGGAGCGGACGCTGTCTCGCGTCGGGGGGGCTCTCATGCGACGCAACCTCCTATTCTACGCCGCGGTTCTCGTCATCTTTGGCGGGATCGCTCTCTGGGTGCTGCACCTCGGCCCGCGTCTTCCGGGCGGCAGTCCGCCCGCGGGTACGGGGAGCGCGTTCGGGGCGAATCTGCGCGATCCCCTGACCACACTGCTGCTTCAGGTCATCGTGATTGTTGCGCTGGCCAAGGCGCTCGGACAGATCTTCCTCCGCATCGGGCAGCCCACCGTCACCGGCGAGATCATGGCCGGTATTCTCTTGGGCCCGTCCGTGCTCGGCAGCGCGTTTCCCTCCGCGACAGCCTTCCTATTTCCGCCGTCGTCCATGGGCGGCTTGGGGTTGCTGAGCCAGATCGGCGTCATCCTGTTCATGTTCGCAGTGGGCATGGACCTCGACATCGAACGCCTGCGCGGCACAGCGCAGACCGCCGTGCTGGTGAGCCATGCCAGTATGGTCGTGCCGTTCTCCCTGGGCACCGTCCTCGCCCTCGTGGTCTACCGGTCTATGGCGGCCCCGCACGTCGCGTTCACCGCCTTTGCGCTATTCATGGGGGTGGCGATGAGCATTACCGCACTGCCCGTGCTCGCCCGGATCGTTGAGGAGCGCGGGCTCTCGAAGTCGCCGCCCGGAGTCACCGCGCTTGCGGCCGCCGCCGTCGGCGATGCGTCGGCGTGGTGCATCCTCGCGGTGATCGTGCCGATTGTCCGGGCGAAAGGGCTGCTCGACTCGGCAATGACAATTGTGCTCCTCCTTGCCTTTGCCGCGATGATGCTCCTCCTTATCAAGCCGGCGGCCGGCCGGTTGGTGCAGTCGAGGTGGCCGACCGAAACCTTCGGAAAGGGCCTCATCGCCGGAGCGCTGGTGTTCGCCGTGGCATCGGCGCTGTTTACTCAGACGATCGGCGTTCACGCGCTCTTCGGCGCCTTCCTGGCCGGAGTGGCCATGCCGTCATACCGACCGCTGCGCGCGCTGTTGAAGGAACAGCTGGAGACGTTTGGGGCAGTTCTGCTGCTGCCGCTGTACTTCGCCTTTACGGGACTTCGCATGCGGGTTGGACTGCTGAGCGATTGGCAGAGTTGGCTTGCGTGCGCCGCCATTATCGCCGTGGCCGTCGCCGGAAAGATGGGGGCAGGAACCGCGGCGGCGCGGTGGACCCGGATGAGCTGGCTGGACTCACTCTCCGTGGGCGCGTTGATGAACACCCGGGGTCTCGTTGAGCTCATCGTGCTGAACATCGGCTATGATTTAGGTATTTTGCCGCCGAAGATCTTTGCCATGTTGGTGCTCATGGCTCTGGTGACAACGTTCATGACGGGGCCGCTGCTCTCACTGTTCGGCTTTTTAGAACGAGTTCAGCAGGCCGTGCGCGCGCGCGACACGCAGGCCGTCCCGGCCTCTCTTCGCGAGGGTCTTCGCGCCGTGACGAAGTAAGGCAGGCCACATGAGACTCATACCGTCGGCGGAGGGATTTCCATCGGTCGATGGGGTTACGCGGGGGGATGGTTAGATGATAAATGGGGAAGAGCACCGGCTCCGGGCGCCCCGGTTGCGCACTAGAGTGGACGATCGAGGAGGCTTGCGGACGGGATGATCGTCGCGATCCATCAACCGCACTATCTGCCCTGGCTCCGCTACATCGACAAGATCGCGCGGAGCGATGTCTTCGTGCTGCTGGACGACGCGCAGTACACCAAGAACGGCTGGCAGAACCGCAACAAGATTAAGTGCGCCGCCGGTTCGCGGTGCGTGGACGGGTGGATGTACCTGACCGTACCGGTGCTGGCGGGGCCGTCCACCCGCCGGATCAACCAGGTGGAGGTCAGCCGGGACAAGCGGTGGCGAACCCAGCACTGGGGCGCGCTGCAGACCAACTACGCCCGCGCGCCGTTCTGGAGCCGGTACGCGGCGGTGCTGGCCCCCATCTACAAGCACGAGTGGAACACGCTGCACGAACTGGACATCTCCATGCTCACGACGCTGCTCGATCTGCTGGGCGTGCGCACGCCGCTCGTGCGCAGTTCGGAACTCGGGGTGCCGGGCAGCGCCACGGCCCGGACCATCGACATCTGCACCCGGCTCGGCGCGACGACCTACCTGAGCGGCGACTACGCCGCCACGAACCATCTCGAGGTGGAGGCGTTTGCGGCCCGCGGGATCGCCGTTGAACTGCAGGACTGGCGGTGCGCTCCCTACGCTCAGCAGAACCCCGAGGCCGGATT
>DATGFS010000081.1 GCA_035308905.1 bacterium
CCTTCGTCTTCCCCAGGCTCGCCAGCACCCCCGTGATCGCCGCCGTCAGCGTCGTCTTCCCGTGGTCCACGTGCCCGATCGTCCCCACGTTGACGTGCGGCTTCGTCCGCTCAAATTTCGCCTTCGCCATCTCCGGCCTCCCTAACCTATGCCTTGCTGCCAGTGCCGGCCGACCTAGCGGCCGGCCACCTTGTCACTAAAGCCGGCCTTGACCAGCGTCTCCGCGATCGACTGCGGCACTTCTTCGTAGTGCGAGAACTCCATCGTATAGGTCGCGCGGCCCTGCGTGTTGGACCGCAGCTGCGTCGCGTACCCGAACATGTCCGCGAGCGGCACTTCCGCCTGCACAATGCGCAGGCCGCCGCGCTGCTCCATCGCCGAGATCCGGCCGCGCCGGGCGCTCAGGTCGCCGATCACGTCGCCCATGTACTGGTCGGGGGTCGTGACCTCGACCTTCATCACCGGCTCGAGCAGGACCGGCGCGGCGTTCTGCGCCGCCGTCTTGAACGCCATCGAGCCGGCGATCTTGAACGCCATCTCGGACGAATCGACCTCGTGATAGGACCCGTCGACGAGCGTCGCGCGCACGTCCACCACCGGGTACGCCCCCAGGACGCCGCTCTCCGTCGCCTCGCGTATCCCGCCCTCCACGGCCGGGATGTACTCGCGCGGGATGCGGCCGCCGGTGATCTTGTCGACGAACTCGATCCCGGTGCCCCGCGGCAGCGGCTCCACTTCGAGCCAGACGTGGCCGTACTGACCGCGGCCGCCGGTCTGGCGGATGTAGCGCCCTTCGGCTTTGACGGCCCTGCGGATCGTCTCGCGGTACGCCACCTGCGGCCGGCCGACATTGGCCTCCACCTTGAACTCCCGCAGCAGCCGGTCGGTGATGATCTCGAGGTGCAGCTCGCCCATTCCGGAGATGATCGTCTGGGCGGTCTCCGGGTCGAACCGGACCTTGAAGGTCGGGTCCTCTTCCGCGAGCTTGGCGAGCGAGGCGCTCAGCTTCTCCTCATCCGCGCGGGTCTTCGGCTCCACGGCGACGGCGATCACCGGCTCCGGGAACTTGATCGACTCGAGGACAATCGGCTTCGCCTCGTCGCACAGCGTGTCGCCGGTCGTGGTGTCCTTGAGCCCGACTCCCGCGACGACGTTGCCGGCTGAGACGGACTCGATGTCCTCGCGGTGGTTCGCGTGCATCTGGAGGATCCGGCTCACGCGCTCGCGCCGGTCGCGCCGTGCATTGTAGACGTACGATCCCGCGCTCAGCGTCCCCGAATAGACCCGGAAGTACGTCAGCTTGCCGACGTACGGATCGGTCACGATCTTGAACGCCAGCGCGCAGAACGGCGCCGCGGGATCGACCGGGCGGGTCTCCTTGGCTTCGGTCTTGGGGTTCTGGCCTTCCACCGGCGGGACGTCGAGCGGCGAGGGCAGGAAGTTCACGACCGCGTCGAGCAGCGGCTGCACGCCCTTGTTCCGGAAGGCGGTGCCGCACAGGACCGGGTTGATCTTCGCCGCGATCGTCCCGCGCCGGATCGCGCCGAGGATCTCGTCCTCGGTCAGCGGCTTGCCCTCGAGGTACTTCTCTGTCAGGTGGTCGTCGAGCTCGGCCGCCGCTTCGACCAGATGGCCCCGGTGCTCCTCGGCCAGCGCCCGGAGGTTCTCGGGGATCTCGGTCTCGTCACTGCGGGTGCCGAGGTCGTCGGTGTACACGATCGCCTTCATCGTGAGGAGATCCACGGCGCCCTCGAACCCGTCCTCGGCGCCGATCGGGATCTGCAGGGGCACCGCTTTCGCGTCCAGGCGATCCCGAATCATGCCGAGCGTCCGGTAGAAGTCGGCGCCGGTGCGATCCATCTTATTGATGAAGAGGATCCGGGGGACCCCGTACCGGTCGGCCTGGCGCCACACCGTCTCGGACTGCGGCTGGACGCCCTCCACCGCGCTCAGGATCACGACCGCGCCGTCGAGGACGCGCAGCGAGCGCTCCACCTCGGCGGTGAAGTCCACGTGGCCGGGCGTGTCAATGATGTTGATGCTGTGGCCGCGCCACTGACAGGTCGTCGCCGCGGACGTGATGGTAATGCCGCGCTCACGCTCCTGAATCATCCAGTCCATCGTCGCGGAGCCCTCGTCGACCTCGCCCAGCCGGTGCGTCCGCCCCGTGTAGAAGAGGATCCGCTCGGTGGTCGTGGTCTTGCCCGCGTCGATGTGGGCAATGATCCCGATGTTCCGGATTTTGTCGAGTGACGTCTGCGCCGTCATAATGTCCTTCTTTGTCTCCAGCAGCGTTGCCATGGACCCCCCGAGCCCCTGCCTTACCAGCGGTAGTGTGCGAACGCCTTATTGGCCTCCGCCATCTTGTGCGTGTCCTCGCGCCGCTTCACCGCGGCGCCCGTGTTGTTGCTCGCATCCAGGATCTCGGCCGCGAGCTTCTCCCGCATCGTGCGGCCCGGCCGCTGCCGGGCGTACGTCACGAGCCACCGCATGCCGAGCGACAGCCGCCGTTCCGGCCGCACCTCGACCGGCACCTGGTAGGTCGCGCCGCCGACGCGGCGCGGCCGCACTTCGAGCACGGGCATGATGTTGTGCAGCGCCGCCTCCAGCGTCTTCGCCGGCTCCTTGGCGCCCTTTTCCTTGATCGCGTCGAGCGCGGAGTACACGATCCGCTCGGCGAGGCTCTTCTTGCCCCGGGTCATCACCTTGTTCACGAGCCGGGTGACGGACGGGCTGCTGTACACCATGTCGCCCGGCACCGCACGGCGCGAGACCTGTCCTTTGCGCGGCATCTACGCCACCCCCGCCTGCGCCTTGGGCCGCTTGGCCCCGTACTTGGAGCGGCCCCGCCGGCGGTCTTGCACGCCCGCGGAGTCCAGCGTGCCGCGAATGATATGGTAGCGGATGCCGGGCAGATCCTTGACGCGGCCGCCGCGGATCAGCACCACCGAGTGCTCTTGAAGGTTATGGCCGATGCCCGGGATGTAGGCGGTAACCTCGATCCCGTTCGTCAGCCGCACGCGCGCGATCTTCCGCAGCGCCGAGTTCGGCTTCTTCGGCGTGATCGTGCGGACCTGAATGCACACGCCGCGCTTCTGCGGACACACATCCAGCGCCGGGGACTTGCTCTTCACCCGCTCGACCCTACGGCCCAGGCGCAGCAGCTGGCTGATCGTCGGCACGCGCGCTCCTCCTCAACCTTCTCTTCCCGCTCCCTTTACAATCCGGCGCCCGCCGCGGTGAACCGGTCCGCGGCAGACAATACCCCCGAGCGGGACGCCATGACTCACGCGGGAGGCTGAGTCACCATCCGCCCAGGGTCGGTGGCGATGCCGGCGGCCGGATTCCGGCCGGGTTATCGCGCGGTTATCTGTATGCGGTTACGTATGCGCCATACGTGGTGCCGGAGATGGCACCCTGCGGCGCAAGTCCCCTAGGGCTAGTCCCCGCTAGGGGGGCGACTCGAGAATCGCTGCGGCGGCAGCGCCGACCGCGATCCCGCACGCTCGGCCGAGCGCCACCATGGAGGGGACTTCGACGACTTCCATGCCACGTTCCCGGGCCGCCCGGAGCAGAGGCTCCGTCACCCGGCGATCGGCATCCTGCGCGACGAATACGACCCGCGCCTGACCGCGGCTGATCGCCTTCGCCGTCTGGTTCGTGCCGACCGCACGCTGCGCCGCCGCTTTCAGACGCTCCACGTCCACGACCGCTCGACCGGGTAATTATACTCGCGGCCCCGGGGGGTGTCAATCATGCCTACCCGCGGAAGATCGCCGCGGCGAACGGCACGCCCAGGATGAGTCCCACCGCGGCCACCAGGAGCGCGACGCCCAGCGGCACGGTCAGGTACCGGCCCCACCGGAACGACCGTTCCGCGGCCATCGCGGCGCCGAGCCCCAACATCCACCCCAGGTTGACCCCGCCGATCGCGAACATGAGGAGCATGAGCGTCCAGCAGCAGCCGACGCAGAACAGTCCGTGGGCCGCGCCGAGCCGGAGCGCCTCCGCGGCGGCGTTCTTCCCGCGCCAATGCTCCGCGACGAACGAGTACGGCGACCGGCACTTGGTCAGACACATCTCCTTGAGCGGCGTCACCTGGTAGATCGCTGCCAGCAGCAGGACGGCCACCCCGATCCACTGGGCCGCGTCCCCGACCGCGGGCAGCCGCGCCGCGGCGGCGTGCACGTAGGCGTCCCCTCGAAAAGCGACGGCGCCGAAGATCGCCCACACGCCCAGGTAGCCCAGGATCAGCCGGACCAGCAGCGCCGCCCGATCGGGGCGGCGCGCGACCATCCGGGAGAAGAGATTGATCAGTGGCAGGCTCCCGGGCAGCATCATCGCGATCACCATCAGCGTCCAGCCCGCGACGAACACGGCCATCCGGGAGACGGGGAGGGTGCCCTCCCCGATCCCCCGGTGGTCGAGCAGTCCGGCGAACGGTGACGCGCCCCAGGCGGCAAGAACCGCCCACGCCAGCAGGACCAACGTCCCAACCGCCAGGCGATACCAGCGGATGTCATCGGCCGTGCGGACCGCGCCGATCATCGCCGTCGACCGCTACGCTTCAAAGCGGAACATGCCGAGCACGGCGTTGCGACCGTTGAACTCCCACTTCATGTCGTGCTTCGGCAGATTGACCTGGTACGACATCGCCTTGCCGAGGAATGCCGGCGACCCCGGAATCGTGCTGAAGATGCTGTCGACCAACTTGGTCGGCCGGCCCTGGGAGTCGGTATACGGCTGCATTTCGGCCGACACGACGTCGCCGATGCGGATCGTCCCCTTGCCCTCCGCAAAGTTGAAATCGATCGGCAAGTCGTACACGCCGACCACCTCGCCGATCAGGGACGCCAAGTCCGCGAGCGGTCCACCCAGTTTCCCGGTGTGCATGGCCAGCATCGCCTGCTTCTGCTCGGGCCGGGCCTTGCTGTCGACGAGCGCCGCGACCTTCCAGTTGCCCTTGAGGATATTGCCTGGAATCAACGCCACGATCGCCATCGTCAAGCCGCTCACGTTGACGCCGTCAATTTCACCCTTGTCGTAGTGGTAACAGAGCATTCCGTCGCACTTGCCGCCGTCGGGATCGTCGCCGACCCAGCACGGGCACGGCCCGCCGCACGAGCACGCTTCGAGCAACCGTCCTTCCACGCTGTATCCCATCGTTGTCACCTCCGTCCAGGATGCGGGCCGCCGGCCCGCCGAGCGTGCCGTTCCTGTGGTGACTGTGCGACTACTTGACGATCGTGGTGACCTCCGCGCCCTTGGGAATCAGATAGCTGACCGCGACGCGTGCCGTGACCGGCCCTTTGTTGGCGGCCGCGTGCACGTATCCGCCGCTCTCCGTGAACATTTGACCGGCCTTGAATACCTTCTGACCCATCGCGTCGGTGACGGTGACCTCGCCGGTCACCACCTGCGCCACGACAGGTCCGCCGTGCGTGTGCTTGGGGATCACGCCCCCGGGCGGCAGATCGACGACCTGAGAAATGAGATCGTAGTTGCCCGCCTGCACGCTGATGGGGTACGTGGCCGTGCCGACGATCGTCGGACCCGGCATCGCGGCATAGGACGCCGCCACCGCGCCTCCCACGGCCAGAGCTACGAGTACCGCAAAGACCACGCGCGTCCGTGACAACATCACACAGCACCCCCTTCTGTTTGTGACGCCGCGCGAACGGACACTACCGCGGGTTACGGCCCAACGGCTACAGCTCGATCGTGTCGAGGAACTCCGCGACTTCCTTGCGCAGCGCGGCGCCCCGCGCGTGGCCGTGGCTTTCGACGGCATGCGTGGCCGCGGCGTCGATGAGGTCGTCCTTCTGCGCAGCCGGGGCCATGATCACGAGCTTGCAGTTCTTCTCGCTCGGAAACTTCCCGCAGTTCGCGACGAGCCACGTGCCGCCGGTGAGTCCCAATTGGCCGATCCCCATGTCTCTCAGCCTCCTTGTAGGTGCGGTAGTGCCACCTACCATAAAGGACGCGTGTTGTCGGAGCGTTTCCCAGCCGTTACCTGGGAGTTCTCACGAACGAGGAATTTGCAGTCGCCTGCCGGCGTCGCCTGGTACGAACATTTGTTCCGCATCGTGCGGCGACAAACCGGCACCCGCGGCATAGGCGGCGGCAAACGCTTTCTCGCCCAAGGCGCTGCGCAGCGACGCGGACTCCCGGTCGTGCCAGGCCTGGTCGAGGGCCCAACGGGGCGCGCGGGTCTCCTCACGCAGGGCGCTGCCGAGTCCCATCAGCCGCGCCGCCGCCTCGGGCGATCCGCGAAGACGTGCGACGGCGGCCATCGCTTCCACGCAGTCGGCCACCCCCAGCCGGTCCCCGCGCGCCTGCCGCGAGGCGAGGCTCTCCCGCAGCAGTTCCGTGGCCCGCTCGAGATCGTTCTCGATCCGGGCGACGAGGCCGAGTTGATACAGTGCCGCGGAGCCGCCTTCCGCGTCGCCGGCGGCGCGGAACGACTTCAAACTGTCTTCGAGCAGCTGCCGGGCCCGCGGATAGTCCTCGCGGTATCGCGCGACGATGCCGAGTCCGAGCAGCGCGTCGGCCGAGCCCGCCATGTATGATCCCCGGTACCCGCCGCGCGACCGCACCGCGAGGCTTTCCTCGAACAGCGCCGCCGCGCGCGCGAGATCGCCGGCCGCGAGCACGGCGAGCCCGAGACTGGCTTTTCGGTACGGGACATCCCACGTCTTGCCCAGCTCGTCCTGAAGCGCCGCCCCCGCCTCGAGCAGCGCGATCGCCTCGCGGTACTGGCCCCGCAGTAGGGCGATCCGGCCCAACCGGATGAGCGACGCCGCGGCGGCCGGCTTCCGCCCGAGGTGCCGCTGCAGCTCCAAGGCCTCCTGCATGAGCGACGCGGCCTTGGCGTAGTCGCCCTGGTTCGTCGCCTGCACGCCGAGCTGATGCAGGCACTGCGCGATGCCCGCGGTGTCGCCCGCGGCGCGAAACAGCGCGAGGCTCTCCTCGAGCAGCCGGATCGCGCGTTCCGGGTCGTCCTCGTGCAGCGCGACCGTCGCAACCTCGGCCAGGGTGACGGCCGCCGCCCATCCGGAGCCGGCAGACCGGCAGAGCGCCTCGCTCTCGACGCAGAGCGCGACGCCGCGCGGCCGGTCGCCCTGGTGCCACACTGCATGTCCGAGCCAGGCGAGCGACAGCATGAGGACTTGCGGATCGTCCCCCGCCCGCGCGAGCGGCACCGCCTTTTCCATGATGGTGACCGCGCGCTCGAAGTCGTCCTGCGCAAACGCCAGCCGGGCCGCGCCTTCGAGCGCCTTGGGGAACGCGGCGCGCCCCTCTCCGCCGCGCTGCTGCGCCCGCTCGAGCCACTCGCGTCCCTCGCTCAGGTACCCGCGGCCGTGCCAGTAGCCGGCGAGCGCCGCGGCCAGGCGGAGTCCCGTCTCGTCGTGCTCCTGGCTGAGGGACCATTCGAGCGCCGCGCGCAGGTTGTCGTGCTCGGCCTCGAGCCGGTCCAGCCACGACGCCTGCCGCGGTCCCCGGAGCTCCGGCGCCGCGCGCTCGGCAAAGCCGAGGAAGGACACCGCGTGCGCCCGCCGGGCCGAGTCCGCCTCCTGCGCCTCGACGAGCTTGTCGCGGACGAAATCGCGCACAGTCTCCAGCAGACGATAACGCGCCGCGCCGGCGGACCGCTCCAACTGCACCATCGATTTATCGACGAGGCGCCCGAGGAGCTCGAGCACCGCCATCTCGTCGGCGCGATCCGTCGCCCCGAGCGCCTGCGCCGCCTCCAGCGTGAACCCGCCGGCGAACACTGACAACCGCCGCAGCAGCGCGCGCTCCGGCTCGGACAGCAGATCGTAGCTCCACTCCATGGCCGCGCGAAGGGTCTGATGGCGCGACAGCGCCGTCCGGGTCCCGCCCGTCAGCAGCCGGAAGCGGCTGTCCAGCCGCGCCGCGATCGCGTCCACGGACAGCGATGCCAGGCGCGCCGCGGCGAGCTCGATCGCGAGCGGAATCCCGTCGAGGTGGGCGCAGATTCGGGCGACCTCGGGCGCGTTCTCGTCCGTCAGCGCGAAGCCGGGTTGGCTCAGCCCCGCGCGATCGATGAACAGGCGGACGGCCTCGAACTCGCCCAGCTCCGCCGCGGAGCACGGGCACCGCAGGTCCGGCACGGACAGCGACGCCACCCGATGCACGCGCTCGCCCTGCATGCCGAGGACCTCGCGGCTCGTCGCGAGCACGTGGAGATCGGGGCACCGCCGCAGCAGATACTCCGCCAGCTGTGCGCATGCGCCGGCGACGTGCTCGCAGTTGTCCAGGACCAGCAAGGCGTGCTTGGCCAGGAAATAGTCGCCGAGGGCGGCGGTGAGCGGGCGGCCCGGCTCCTCGCGGACGTTGACGATGCCGGCCACCGTCTGGGGAACCAGCGCGGCGTCGGCGAGCACGGAGAGGTCGGCCAGCCAAACGCCGTCGGGAAATTCTTGTACGAGACGGGCCGCCACTTCGAGCGCGAGCCGCGTTTTGCCGACGCCTCCGGCGCCGGTCAGGGTCAGCTGCCGGCCGTCGACCATGCTGCTGCGGAGCTCGGCGATCTCGCGGGCGCGCCCCACAAAACTCGTGAGCTGCAGCGGCAGGTTGGTTCGGCCGGCGGCGCGGAAGTCGGCGGGCGGCCGCGTCACCTTGACACTCTGCGAGTCCGGATGGGGAAATCGTCCGGCCTGAATGTCTTCGTACAGGCGCCGACTGGCCTCGTCGGGCTGCGCCTCGAACTCCCGGCTAAGCGACTCCTTCAGGAACTGGTACTGACGGAGCGCCTGCTGGCGCTGCCCACCGAGCGCGTACAGGCGCATCAGGCCGCGGTGGGCTTCCTCGCGTCCGGCGTCGCGGGACACCAGCAGTTGCAGCGTCTCGACGGCGCGGGCCTCTTCGTGCCGCGACTCGTAGACCGCCGCGAGATCGGCGAGCAGCGACAGGAACTCCTGATGCAGCGCCTCCCGCCGGTTGGTGGACCATTCTTCATACTGATCCTCGGGCAGCAGGTCGCCCGCGTACAAATCGAGGGCCGCCCGGTGGACGGCCGGATCCCCGCGCCGCCGGGCATCGGCGGCGGCGGCCGCAAACGCGTCCACATCGATCCACGCCGCGCCGGCCGGGGCCAGGCCGACGACGTCGTCCACCACCCGGCAGTACTGGCCGGACTCCGCACCGCTTCCGGGCTCGAGCGTGCGGCGAACGGTGTGCAGGATCTTCCGGAAGTTGTTGGAGGCCGCGGCCGGGTCGAGGTGCGGCCAGAGAAACTCCATCACCTGCTCGCGGTGCAGCCGGTGGCCGGACGTGAGCGCCAGCAGCTTGACGAAGCTCCGGGCCTTCCGGAGGCGCCACGCCGCCGGCTCGATCTCGCGCGACCCCACGCGCACGCGAAATCCTCCAAGCAGCCAGACGTGCAGCTCCGCCGCCGTGTCCGCTGTCCGCAGGGTCGCCATCTTGGCGGAAGGTTCCCGAGCCGGCCCGCCTATCCTCTCAGGGGGGCCCCGCCGGCCCCAGGAATCGGGCCGCCGCCTCGGCGGCCTCCGGAGCGGCGGCGATGCCGTAGTGGTTGGCGCCGATCTCGACCACCTGCACACCGGCGACCCGTCGCCTGAGTTCGCCCACGTCCGATGCGGTGACGAGGAACGGGCCGCCGGGCACGAGCGGGCGCGCGGCCCGCAGCAGCAGCACCGGCATGACGAGCGCCGGCCACAGATCGCGCGGGTCGTGCGCGTCTCCGTAGGCCAGGTCTTCGAGCACCGCCTCCCGGCTCGTCCGCGCCCGCACGCCGCCGGCGGACCGCCCGGCGGCGGACTCGCCGGCAACGATGAAATCAGAGCCGTCCGCGGGCTCAAGCTCGTACCGGAAGTAGCGCTCCCAGAATCCGCTCCATCGCTCGATCGTCGGCAGCGCGCGCATGCGGACGATGTACTCGTCGGCGGATGCGGAGACCGTGCCGAGCCGCTCCACGGCCAGCCGGATCAGGGCGAGGATATCGTCCGACACCGGGCTGCACGCATCGACGAGGACGAGCCGCTCGAGGCGGCCCGGCGCGACCGCCGCCAGCTGCATCGCGACGAACGCGCCCATGGACCAACCGACGACGGAAAACCGCTCGCGGCCCAACGCGCTCGCGGCGGCCGCCACATCGCGGGCGTGCGCCGGCCAGCCGTAGGTGCCCGGCGGCGTGACGTCGCTCCGTCCGCGGCCGCGCAGATCCACAGCGGCGACGCGGAAACCCGCGGCCGCAAGCCGCCCGCCGATCTCGTCGAACCCGCGCAGATTGGCGGTGAGGCCCGGCAGGCAGACGACGAGCCGTCCATCCGCCGGCCCGCTGAGCTCGGCGTGCAGCCGTCCCCCGGGAGTCCCGAGATCGATCGAAACCGGCGGCGGCACGTTCACGCGGATTCACCCGCGGCGGCCGCCGGTGCGTGTCGCGCAGCCGCTGCGCGAATGCGCTCAGGGATCGCGGCGATGCCCCCGGGGAAGAAGACGACGAACAGGATGAAGAGAGTGCCGAGAATGAAGAGCGGCTGTCCGAGCGGCACCCGCAGCCACCCCGGAAGGCCGGCCACCTGTGGCGAGCCGGCCAACGCCACCAGCCGGAGGTCGAGATACTCGTAGAGCGCGCCGCCGAGGACCGCGCCCCACAGACTGCCGGCGCCGCCCAGCACGACCATCACCAGCAGCGCGAGGCTCAGGTTCGCCGTGGTGATCCCCGGGGCGGTGCCGCCCACGACGAACACGTACACCACGCCGCCGAGCGCGGCGAGGAATCCGCCCGCGACGAAACTCATGAGTTTGTGCGGGTACGCGCGCACGCCCAGCACCTCCGCGCGCGCCTCGTTCTCTCGAATCGCCTGCCAAATACGGCCGGGTCGTGAATTGACGAGCCACCAACTGGCGAGGGCGACTACGGTCAGGTAGGCCAGAGCAAGCCAGTACAGATACCGCGTGTTGACCACCCCCACGAGGAGCGCCGGCAGCCGGGTCACGACCAGGCCGAGGCCTTCTTCGCCGCCCGTCAAGTGCCCCGGATCGCTGAACGCTACGATGGACCCGGCCTGCGCGAACGCGAGCGTCACCATGGCGAAGGCGATGCCGCCCACCCGCAGGGCGACCGCGCCGATGGCCAGCGGGAGCGCGACGCCCGCGGCCGCCGCAACCGCGACCGCGGAAGCCGGCCCCCATCCCCACCGCGACAGGGCGATGTTCGCCGCGTACGCGCCCGCGGCGAAGAACAGCGCGTGCCCGAACGACAAGAGCCCGGTATAGCCGAAGAGCAGATCGTAACTCAGCGCGACGCCGCCGAACACAAGACACAGGGCCAGTATCTGCAGCGTGCCGGGGGCGTTGAGCGGCGCCGGAAAGACGCCGACGGCCCGAAGCGGAATCAGCGGCACCGCGCACAAGAGCACGAAGAGCCCGGCGACCGCCGCGCGGCGCTTCACGAGGCGCTCCTCGCCAGACCCTCCGGCCTGACCAAGAGGACGGCGGCCAGCAGCAGCACGACCGCCAGGTCGCCCGCCGCGGGGAACCCCCACCACACCGATCCGTAGTAGTTCGCGAACTGCTGGATGAGGCCGACGAGGGCGGCCGCGGCGGCCGATCCCGCGATCGATCCGAGCCCGCCGATCACCACGACGATGAACGCGTAGATCAACATCACGGTGCCGCGCTCCGGATCGACCGTCCCGAAGTATGCCGCGCTCAGGGCGCCGCCGAGGGCCGCGGCCATCCCGCCGATCGCGAACACCAGCGTGAATGCCCGCTGCACGTCGATGCCGAGCGCGCGCACCATCTCCCGGTTCTCCACGCCGGCCCGAACGATAAGCCCCCACCGCGTGAAGCTCAGGAAAGCGGTCAGGCACGTAAAGGTCACGAGCCCCGCGGCGATCAGCAGCGGCCGCGTGTTGGGCACGGACGCGCCCAGGACGACCGTCACCCCGCGCATCCACGCCGGCACCGGCACCGGCCGGGGATCGGCGCCGAAGATGCCCTGGATCAGCGCCGCGATCGCGAGGCCGAGGCCCACCGTGACGAGCACCTGCTCGATATGCCGGCGGTACAGCGGCCGGATCAGCGCCGTCTCGACCGCGGCGCCGATCGCCGCGCCCGCGGCTAGTGCGCCGAGGAGGGCCAGCCCAAACGCGCCGATCGAGGCGCCGCCCGCGCGCGTCACAATCAGCCAGGCGGTGTAGGCGCCGACCGTGAGAAACGCCCCGTGCGCGAAGTTGAGCACGCGCAACAGACCGTACGTCAGCGACAACCCGGACGCCACCAAGAAGTAGAGGGCGCCGAGCCCGAGCCCGGTAACGGCGAGCAGGACGACCGTGCTCATGGAGCCGCGTCGAGCGCCACGCCGAGGTGGCGGTGGGCGCCTTCCCGATCGGCGAGGAACGCCCCGAGGCTGCCCGCGTACACGACGCGTCCCTGGTCCAGCACGATCGCGCGCTCGGCAAGACGCCGCGCCGCGGCCAGATTCTGCTCCACGAGCAAAATCGTCACTTCCCGGCCGATCCGGGCGAGCACGTCGACGACACGGGCGACCACGGCCGGGGCGAGGCCCTTCGTCGGCTCGTCGATCAGGAGGATGCGGTTCGGATTCAAGAGCGCCCGCGCGATCGCCAGCATCTGCTGCTGGCCGCCGGACAGCGTCCCCGCCCGCTGCGCGCCCCGCGGGCGGAGATCGGGAAACACGTCATAGACGAGGTCGTAGCGGGGCCGGCCGTCCCGCTCCGCGAGCCGCAGGTTTTCCGCGACCGTCAGACCCGCGAAGACATCGCGGTTTTCGGGCACGTAGCCGACGCGGCGCTGCACCACGGCATGCGCGGGCAGCCCGCCCACGTCTTCCCCGTCCAGCCGCACGCGGCCGCGGTGCGGCACGAGTCCCAGGATCGCCCGCAGCGTCGTCGTCTTCCCGGCGCCGTTCCGGCCGAGCAGCGCCGTGGTGCCCCCCTCCTCCACGGCGAACGTCGCGCCGTGCAGCACGCGCGACTCGCCGAACTGTACGGCGAGGCCGTCCACCGCGAGGACCGGGACCGCGTTCACAAGGCGTCGCCCAGATACGCGTCCTGGACCACGGGATCGGCCATCACGACGCCGGGCGCGGCGCAGGTGAGCAGCCGGCCGTGGTGCATCACGGCGATCCGGTCGGACAGTCCGCCGATGACGTCCATGCGGTGCTCGACCATCAGCACGGTCTTCCCGTCGCGGCGGTGGGCGGCCGCGATCACCTCGA